>JAADFP010000049.1 GCA_013152825.1 Caldisericota bacterium
ACTATCTTCTTTGCCTCGCCCTTTGCCTCTGGAATTGTGCGATTGTAAACCTCCCAGGCCTGGTTTATCAATTTCTCCCGTTCCTGCTTTGCCTCGTTCACCTCATTAAAAGCAGGTTTTACTGAGTCGGGAGGATTAACATCCTGCAGTTTTACCGTTACCACGTTGATGCCTGCCTGGTAAGAATTCAGTATTTCCTGCATTTTCTGCTGTACCAGGTCATTAACCTCTACTCTCTTGGTGGTTAGCACTTCATCAAAAGTATAATCTCCGGCTACCTGGCGCATTACTGACTCGGAAATGTCCCTGATTGTTTTGCGAGGATTCCTGATTTCAAAAAGATATTTCACCGGGTCGTTAATCTTGAATTGCACTATCCACTCCGCATTAATTACATTCAAATCCCCGGTAAGCAGGAGAGATTCCTCCGGGTAATCTTTCCCTTCATAAACTGTTCTCACCCCGGGAGTGCGGGTACGGAAGCCAAATTCTTCCTTGAATACGTAGGCCGTTCTCACCGGAGTAACTCGCTCTATGCTAAAAGGCAGCTTGAAATGCAATCCCGGCTGGGAAATTTTCGTGAATCTCCCCAGTCTTTGCACCACCCCTACTTCATCCGGCTGTATAGTATAAAAAGAGGTCTTTAGAGCTATTATTAAAATAATAAAAAGCACAAAGTACTTAGCCCCGACAGAGACCACCTTTTGAATCTTTTTCAGGCTCTCCGGATTGATTTCTATTATATCTCCATTCATATTACTTCAAACATTGTAACACTATTAACCACAATATACCATTGATTAATCAGATTTACGGGAGTTTCGGATAAAAACGGATAAAAGTGAAATCCCCCTAACCTTGATGGCTGCTCAAGCTTTGCTTTTCTTGCTTTCTATCTCTGCCTTAAGTTCCCTGATTCTATCCCGCAGTTCCGCAGCTTTTTCAAACTCCAGCTTTGCCGCGGCCTGCAACATTTCCTCTTCCAGTTCTTCAATAAGCATCTCCTCTTCCACTCCGTACCCAGCCTTTCTCTCCCTGAGGGAAGAAACCAGTTTTAATCCTTTGCGCCTCATCTCCGAGGTGGCTTCCAGGAGATTTTTAACTTCTTTTTTTATGGTCTGGGGAGTTATGCCGTGCTTCTTATTGTATGCCTCCTGTATTTTTCTCCTTCTTTCTGTCTCTGCTATCGCTTTTTTCATTGATTCGGTAATCTCATCCGCATACATTATTACCTCTCCCGCAGCATTTCGGGCACACCTTCCGATTATCTGCACCAGAGAGGTCTCGCTGCGCAGGAAGCCTTCCTTGTCTGCATCAAGAATAGCCACCAGGGAAACCTCGGGTAAATCAATTCCCTCCCTCAGGAGATTTATCCCCACCAGGCAATCAAAATCCCCCCTTCTTAAATCCATCAATATCTCAGCTCTCTCCAGGGTCTCCACCTCAGAGTGAATATACCTCACCTTGATTCCCTGTTCATGCAGGTACTCTGCCAGATCTTCTGCCATCCTCTTGGTAAGCGTGGTTACCAGAACCCTCTCTCCATTAACCACCCTCTCCTTTATTCTTTCTACCAGATCATCCACCTGGTTTTCAGTAGGCCTCACTGTAATTACCGGGTCGACCAGGCCAGTGGGTCTTATTATCTGCTCTACTATCTGTTGGCTTTTCTCCATCTCGAAAGGCCCGGGAGTGGCAGAAACAAAAATAGCCTGATTAATAAGTGGCAGAAACTCCTCGAAATTCAAAGGACGGTTATCCAGGGCAGAAGGAAGCCGAAAGCCAAATTCCACCAGGGTTTCTTTCCTGGAACGGTCACCGTAATACATCCCTCTCAATTGAGGCAAAGTAACATGCGATTCGTCTATCACGCAGAGAAAATCCCGCGGAAAGTAGTCTATTAAGGTAAAAGGTCTTTCCCCGGGTGCACGGCCGGAGAGATGGCGGGAATAATTCTCTATCCCGGAGCAATACCCCAGCTCCTCCAGCATTTCCAGGTCGTACTCGGTCCTGGTTTTTAATCTCTGTGCTTCCAGCAGCTTGTTCTGGGCAAGCAATTCTTTCAGCCTCCCTTCCAGCTCCATCCTGATAGTTTCTATGGCTGTTTTAATCCTCTCTTCCGTAGTAACAAAATGTTTTGCCGGATAAATCACCACTCGTTCCAGCTCTGTAATAGTTTTTCCCGTAAGCGGGTCAATTTCTTTAATACTCTCCAATTCGTCTCCCCAGAATTCCAGCCTAATAGCCTTCTCTTCATAGGCAGGAAATATATCCAGTATATCTCCCCTGATTCTGAATACACCCCGGCGAAATTCGTAGTCATTTCTTTCGTACTGCATTTGGATGAGCCTTTCCAGAATAGGATTTCTTCTATATTCCCTGCCTTTCTCCACTTTCAGGGTTATTTCCTCCCATTCCTCTGGTGAACCAAGCCCATAAATGCAGGATACGCTGGCTACAATTATTACATCTTCCCTGGAAAGAAGCGCCGAGGTAGCTTTAAGCCTCAAGCGGTCAATTTCATCATTTATAGAAGCATCTTTTTCGATGTAGGTATCAGTTTGCGGCACGTAAGCCTCCGGCTGGTAGTAATCGTAATAGCTCACAAAATACTCCACGGCATTCTCCGGGAAGAACTCCCTGAATTCCGCGTAGAGCTGGGCAGCCAATGTTTTATTATGAGAAATTACCAGAGTAGGTTTTTCTATATTTGCTATAACGTGAGCTATGGTGTATGTCTTTCCCGAGCCGGTAACCCCAAGAAGTGTCTGGTATTTGTACCCCTTTCTCAACCCTTCGGTCAATTCCCGGATTGCTTTCGGCTGGTCTCCGCAGGGTGAAAAGGGGATTCTCAGTTTGAATAAACCTATTTCCCCCATCTCCTTGTTCGCCTGGAATAATCTCTTAGCGCCTTCTCAAATTCTTCGCGGGAGAAATCAGGCCAGTAAACAGGAGTAAAGTAAAATTCAGTATAGGCTGATTGATAGAGCAGGAAATTGGATATGCGCTGCTCTCCACCTGTCCTGATGAGTAAATCAGGATCCGGCAACCCCCGGGTATAGAGATAATCGGAAAAATCCTCTATCGAGGTTTCTTTCTTCCCCTCCTGCAAAATTTTATTTACTGCATCAACTATTTCTCTCCTTCCACCGTAATTTATTGCCATATTTAAGGTAAAAGATGTGTTTCCCTTGGTCTTCTCCATTGCCTGGTATATCGATGATTTAAAGCGAGGAGAGAGCTCATCAATCCTCCCAATAGCTTGCAGCTTTACTCCTCTCCTACCCAATTCATCCACCGTATTCACAATCCACCATTCCCCCAGCTTCATAAGGAAATTCACTTCCCTCTCTGAGCGTTTCCAGTTTTCTGTAGAAAATATGTAGAAAGTAGCCATGGGTATGCCAAACTCCAGGCAATCATTGATAATCCTCATCACCACGTTCGCCCCTCTTCGGTGTCCTTCAGTAACCGGAAGATGGTGGGATTTGGCCCATCGGCGATTACCATCCACGATAAACGCAATATGTTGAGGCAGATTAAGATTCTTTTCCATTTTCTTCTTCCACTGAATACGGTAATTTGAGCAATTCTCCCTCGTCCGTTTCTTTAAGAATTTCTATCTTCTTTTCCACCTCATTAATTTTTTCTGTGCATAGCCGCACAAGCTTCACCCCTTCCTCAAAAATCTTCAAAGACTCCTCCAGCGGAAGATTGCCTTCCTCGAGCTTTCTCACCAGGTCTTCCAGCCTCTTCAAAGCATCTTCCAATCGCATCCCTTATTATACCAATAATTTAAGCAGGGAGGGTAAACATAATGCATCGAAAGCTACACGCTAAATGAATCGATGTGCACGATTGATAAGAAACCTCTGAACAAAAACTCAGCGGGGCCGACGGGATTTGAACCCGCGATCACCTGATCGACAGTCAGGTATGTTAGGCCACTACACCACGGCCCCAAAAGGCAAAAATACCTTACGGGAAATTAATACCCCGGGTGGGCGGTACTGGGATTGAACCAGTGACCTCCTCCTTGTAAGGGAGGCGCTCTCCCACTGAGCTAACCGCCCGAAATCACATTGGCCATATTTTAGCACATCTTTCAAAAATTTCCCACTATGGGGTCAGCCCTGCTAACAAAAGTTGCCTATATCAGGTAAAATAACACCATGATGACCTGGGTTGAGATAAATCTTTCTACCATAAGGGAGAATTTTCGTCGGGTAAGGAATGCCATAGGGAAAAGGAAAATCCTGGTTACAGTCAAGGCAGACGCTTACGGGCACGGCATTCACCAGGTTTCCAGGGTTTTAGAAGAAGAAGGAGTAGATTTCCTCGGCATTGCCAGGTGGGAAGAAGGAGCAGAACTCAGAGAGAAAGGCATAAAAAAGCCTCTTCTTCTGCTGTGCCCCTTTCTTCCTGAAGACGCGGATAAATTACTAAGATACAATATAACCCCTTCCCTGACCTCCGTAGAATTGCTTCCCTGTTTAATAAAGGAAGCAAGGAAAAGGAATAGAAAAATACCCGTGCATATAAATGTGGATACAGGTATGGGCAGAGCGGGCATAAATCCTGAGGAGGCAGAAAAAATCAGCCAGGAAATAACGAACTCCTCCAACCTAATCCTTGAGGGCATATACACGCATTTTCCTTCAGCCGACACAGATAAAGAGTTTACCCGCAGGCAAATCAACAGCTTTAACACTCTAATCAATAATTTATGCAGTAAAGGGATACATATACCTATTAGACATGCAGCGAATAGTGCAGGAATCTTAAACTTTCCAGATAGCTTCCTGGACATGGTGCGGCCAGGTATAATAATTTACGGGTATTATCCCTCTTCCCAGGTTAGCAAAAGTATTGAGATTATGCCCTCTCTTTACTGGAAGACAAAAGTGCTGCAGATACGAAAGGTAGAAAAAGGAACTTCCGTAAGCTACGGAAGGACATATTTCACGGGAAAAACCTGTAAGATTCTCACCCTGGGAATTGGCTATGGGGATGGGTACTCGCGTTGCCTATCCAACCAGGGGAAAGTAATCCTGGGGGGAAGGAAATACCCCGTGGTAGGAAGAGTATGCATGGATGAAGTAATGGTAGAAGTAGATGAGAATACCCCGGTAAAAATAGGAGATGAAGTAATGGTAATAGGCAAAGAAGGCAAAGCAGAAATCAAGGTGGAAGAAGTAGCCGAGAAAACAGGAACAATCCCCCATGAAGTTGTATCCACTATTGGGAAAAGAGTAGAAAGGATTTATAAAAATGCAGAATAAATTTGTTGATTTACACACCCATTCTAATTTTTCAGACGGGACCTATTCTCCCCGGGAACTGGTAAAGAAAGCCAGGGAGGAAGGATTAAGTGCAGTGGCACTTACTGACCATGACACAACAGAAGGAATAGAAGCAGCCATTAAAGCTGGGCAGGAAATAGGCGTGGAAGTTATCCCGGGAGTAGAACTATCCTGCGAATGTTACGGGGAAGAAGTGCATATAGTAGGACTCTTTGTGGATTGGAAGGACAGCAAGCTCCAGGATACCCTGCGAGAATTAGTAGAAAAAAGAAAAGCCAGGAAAAATGCCATACTTTCCAGACTAAAAGAACTGGGTATAGAAATTTCTCCTGAAAAACTAAACGAATTTGCCCAGGGTGAAGTGGTGGGGAGGCTTCACATAGCCAGAGTTCTGGAGAGCATGGGTGCCGTGAAAAATACCAACGAGGCCTTCCGCAAATACCTGGGGAACAATGCTCCTGCTTATGTCTCCCATGCCAGGAAAACAGGCGAAGAAGTAATAAAAATTATTGAATCCGTTCGGGGAATCCCGATTATTGCCCACCCCCAATATCTAAAGAAACCAGAACTAATCATCCCTGACCTGGTAGCAAAGGGTATTCGAGGGATGGAGGTATATTTCCCGGAAAATGGAACCACCCCCGCCCCTACTTTCCTTACCTATGTAAAAAGATGGGGGCTTCTGCAAAGTGCAGGTTCCGACTGCCACGGGAAAGCCAAAGACCAGCACTTACTGGGAAAAGTTAAAGCTCCCTATACCCTGGTAGCGGAAATGAAAGAATGGCTAAAGAAAAAATACGGGTATTAAGAATACTCCACAACCTGGGTGGCGGTGGCGTGCAGAGGAGATTGCTTGCCCTTATTCCCTACCTCCAGGAAGACTTCTCCTTCCATATAATTTCTTTCAAAGGAGGCGAGCTGGAAGATAAATTCAGGAAAATATCCTGCGAAGTGAAAATAATCCCCCGCCGCGGTAAATTCGATCCTATATGTATTCATCAGGTAAGAAATTACATCGCAGCTCACTCCTTCCCCATTGTGCATACCCACACCCACAAACCAAACACCACAGGCAGGATATCCGCCATCCTATCCCGCACCCCGGTAATCATTGCCCAGGAACATAATGTTGATGACTGGAAAGGGAAATTCCAGAGATGGATAGATGTTAAACTTGCCCGCTTTACTAATAAAATCATAGCTGTCTCCAGGGCAGTAAAAGATTTTTATGTTTCTCTTGGCATACCCGAAGATAAAATCATAGTTATCTACAATGGCTTGGAACTGGAGAAATTCTACCCCTCGTTTGAAGCAAAGAAGAAAAATAACTGGGAGGGAAAACCTATCGTGGGCTTTGTAGGAAGAATCCATCCCCAGAAAGGCATAAAAGATCTCCTGGAGATAGGTAAAGAAGTGTGTAAAACAATAAGAGGGGTAAAGTTCCTGGTAGTAGGAGAGGGGCCCTTGAAAAACTGGCTGACAAAAGAAGTAGAAAAAAGAAATTTAAGAAATAATTTCCAGATACTGGGGAAAAGAGAAGACCTACCCGCCCTTTACAGGGAAATGCAAATTTTACTTCTTCCCTCCTATAGAGAGGGATTTCCCAATGTGATACTTGAGGCCATGGCCTCCGGTGTGCCCGTTGTAGCCACAGATGCAGGAGGAGTAAACGAGATTGTAGAAAATAGCCAGACTGGATTCGTAGTAGCAAAAGGCGCTACCCAAGAGATGATAAATCATGTCCTCTCCCTGCTAAAAAACAGGAAAATACGGGAGGAGATGGGAAAACGTTCCAGGGAAAAAGTTGCCTTCTTCAGCATTGAACGCATGGCCGAGGAGACAAAAAATCTATACCTCTCCTTGATAGAAACCTGTAGATAGACTGTAGCGAGTAGTGAGTAGCGAGTAGCGGGGGGAGAATGGGGAGTTTCCCCTATCTACTAACTACTGTCTACTATCTACTGAAGTGGGTAGCGAGGGAAGGGGTAGTGAGCAGTGAATGGGTAATCCTGGTTTCTTAGTATACTGGTTATAATTTTGGAGTTTGTGATTTGGAGTTTGTTTAGGATTTGGGGTTTTGAGTTTAGGGTTTTACTTTACCTGTCATACCCGCGGAAGCCGCGTAACCGGTTACTATGGCAAAGTAAATAGTAGCTATTGCCTGGGATATAAATTCTCTGTTGGTTTTATTAATTTATTCACTAATTGTCTTTAGGGTTTTAAGTACATCAGTAGCCACGTCCTTGTTATAATCTTTTATCATTCCCGGTATGCGGAACAGGTCTATGAACCACCATACACCAAAACCACCTGCCGTTAACCAGAAGAGAATTTGAATCCCCCATTTTCGCAGATAAATATAATGCCATCCCAGAAGAAACCACAAAAGGTAGGCTGCCCCAGAGGATTTAGCTTTACGCTTGTATTCTTCCACAAATTCTTCCTGCTGCTGCGCAGATAATTTCACCAACTCATTTTTAACCATGGACGGGATAGAATCAGCAATACTTGCAGGGATAAGATTTATCTCTTCCATCACACACCTCCTAATTCAGGGTTTATACTCTTTACTGACACCAAAATTTCTGGGAATTTCCTCATACTAAGAGAAATTCCGTTACTTGGAGACAAATGAAGAGAATAAGATTTATAGGGATTTAAAATTAAGCAGCCTCTAATTATATCTTTACCCTCGCACCCAGATCATTTTTCAGAAATTTCAGCATCTTTCCCAAATACCCACTGGATCATTTATACCCCGAACGTCAACGCTTTGTCAAGCCACCGTAGGGATATCTGGCTGCTATTGTTTTCTTTGCCTTTGCACTGCTTTAAATTTATGGTGAAATTGCAGTAAAAACAAATTACTGTTGAAAATTAACCATCAACTGTGATAAACTTTCCCCATGCACAAAAGTATAGCCTGGAGAATCGTGCTGACAGTGGTTCTGGCAGGTATTTCCATCTGGAGTTTCTACCCTCCCGAGAAAAAGATAAAAAGAGGCCTTGACCTTAAGGGCGGCATGAACTTAATCCTGGGCGTAGAAACAGAGAAGATACCTCCAGAAGCCAGGAAAGACGCAGTAGAGAGAGCCCTGGAAGTTATCAGGAACCGTGTAGACCAATTTGGCGTAGCCGAACCCCTTATCCAGAGACAGGGTGAGAAGCAAATTATTGTGCAGCTTCCCGGAGTAGTAGATACGGATAGAGCCATCAAGGTCATTGGACAAACCGCTCTTCTGGAATTTAAATTGGTAGAGAAAGATCCTGACCTGCTCCAGCAAGCTCTATCAGGGAAAACTCCTCCAGGTTACGAGCTAAAATACCTGGAAGAAAACGGAGAAAAAACCCCGCTCCTGCTCCGCAAACAGCCGGTTCTGACCGGAGCATACCTGGTAAACGCCTTCGTTGAGTACGGCAGATTAGGGCAGCCGCAGATAGGGCTAAAATTCAACCGCAAAGGTGCACGTATTTTCTCCCGCGTAACCGGGGAGAATGTAGGAAAACTTCTTGCTATTGTCTTAGACGGTAAAGTTCAATCTGCTCCTCGCATAAAAGAAAAAATTCCCAACGGAGAAGCAGTCATAAGCGGAAGATTTACCATGAAAGAAGCCAGCGACCTGGCCCTGGTTTTACGGGCAGGCTCCCTCCCCGCTCCCATAAAAATCCTTTCCATGCTTACTGTAGGACCTTCCCTAGGCGAAGACTCTATAAGGAGGGGATTCAATGCAGCACTGGTAGGAGGTATCCTGGTAGTGGTATTCATGTTCGTTTACTACTCATTTTCCGGGTTAATTGCTGACTTCGCCTTAATTCTGAACCTCATTCTACTCATGGGAGCCCTGGCCGCTTTGAAAGCCACCCTTACTCTCCCGGGAATCGCCGGAATCGTGCTTACCATCGGAATGAGTGTGGATGCAAATGTTCTCATCTTTGAAAGGATAAGAGAAGAGCTGGCCAAACGAAAAACTATCCGCGTAGCCATTGATGCAGGCTACAAACGCGCTTTCCTGACCATCGCAGATGCCAATATCACCACCCTTATCGCCGCTCTCATGCTTTTCTATTTCGGTACCGGCCCAGTAAAAGGTTTCGCGGTGACTCTGTCCCTGGGAATTCTCGCCAGTATGTTCACCGCCATAGTAGTAACCAAGTTGATTTTTGATTACCTTGTTTATGTAAAGAAAATTAAGAAAATCAAAATATAATGCGATTCATTAAAGAAGTACCCCATATAGACTTCATGGCTAAAAGAAAAATTGGGTATGCCATATCTGCATTCCTCATAGTTCTTTCTCTAATTTCTATCGCCGTAAAGGGAGAAAAAAGTCTCGGAATAGATTTCACGGGTGGAAGCCTATTGAATTTCTATTTTGCCAAACCTGTTCCTCCCCAGGAAATCAGAGCAGTGTTGAATGCCCCGGATATTGAGGCAAGCATCCAGTCATACGAAGGAAATAGAGGATTTATTTTCAGAACCCGGCAGAAAAACCTGAGTAAACTGCGGGAAATTATAAAAGAAAAATTTGCCTCATACAAACCCGTGCTGCGAGAGGAAAGAACCATAGGGCCAGTAGTAGGCAAACTGCTCCGCAAGCAGGCCATCCTGGCAGTAATCTTTGCCATGATTGGAATGCTCATCTACCTGGCCTGGAGATTTGAGTTCATATTCGGAGCATCTGCAGTGCTCTGCCTGTTTCATGACATTATTATCACCGTGGGGATATGTGCATTAACCTCCCGTCCAATCTCCGTTCCCCTTATTGCTGCTTTTCTTACCGTGGTAGGTTACTCAGCAAACGACACCATCGTGCTATTTGACCGGGTAAGAGAAAACCTGAAACTAATGCGGGGCAAAACATTTTCCTTAATAATAAACGAAAGTATAAACCAGGTCCTTTCTCGTACCATACTCACCTCGCTAACCACACTCTTAGCCCTCTTCGCCCTTTTCTTCCTGGGCACTACCACCATTAAAAACTTCTCCTTTGCCATCATCGTGGGAATAATAGTAGGAACTTACTCTTCTATCTTTATTGCTTCACCCATGCTCCTGGCCTGGCGAAAAGACAAAAAGAGAAGACCCTACCACAGATAAGTAACTTCCCCTACAACTACTTAAATTACTCCCGAAGGAACCTGAAAGTATGCTATAATTAAGGCCGGAGGGATGGCTGAGCGGACGAAAGCGGGTGACTTGAAATCACTTGTCCGATACAACATCGGACCGGGGGTTCGAATCCCTCTCCCTCCGCAGAAAATTTAGGAAAGGAGTAAGGAATGAAACAATGGATCCTTAAAAGCATCGGGGTAGCTTCGACCTTTAAAATGGTAGGAGGAACTACTCTCATCTTCAGTTTGATTACAGGACTGGTCATTTCCCTGGTAAGCCCGGAAGAAATGTTTCTCCCCCTGATGGGGACTATTCCCTCCGGGATAGTAGGCGCTCTTTTATTTGCCGCTTTCTACGGTTTTTTTACCGGCTTATCCGCAGCTGTGCTGGTAGCAATTTATAACATATTTGCCCTTCTCTTTGGCGGAATAACCCTGAAGATAGAAGAAAAAGACTGAAAAACAAAGCGCCTGTAGCTCAGATGGATAGAGCGTGGGGTTGCGGACCCCAAGGCCACAGGTTCGAGTCCTGTCAGGCGCGCTTTTGTTACGCAAAATTAGGAAACAGAGACACTCGTACCCTTAGCTCCTTAAAAGATACTCAGTTCCTTTTTTCGGCTCATATATGATTTTCTAGTCAGAAGTGCTTGTTTATTACTCGGGATACCCGGGATACCCGTTTCCGCAGGTATGACAGGTAAAGTAAAACCCTAAACTCAAAACCCCAAATCCTAAACAAACTCCAAAATTATAACCAGGATACTAAGAAACCAGGATTACCCATTCACTGTTCACTATCCTTTCCCTCGCTACTATCTACTCGCTACTCGACCATCCTCCCAGTCTAAAGTCTCAGCGGGTTAATACACAAAGAGAAAAGCAATGTCAAGCTCAGGTTCCACAGAGTAGCATAGAAGCCTGCAGATAGGATATGTAGCTACTGGTTCTGGTTTGACCGTGCTTCACGGAATAGAATCACTTTTGAAATACCCCCATCCGGGGATAAAGAGATTTTGGCACCAAGACAAAATCTGGGATTCATTTTAATAAAACTCTAACATTAAGACTCTGATTTCCGTTTAAAAACAAAAAAATACTCTCCGCTCTTCATTTCACTCTTGGGGGAAGAGGTAAGTAAAACCTGCGTTATTCTTCCTTTTCCTTTTCGCCTTTCACATGCTGGTAGGGAGTCCGCATAGTTCGCATATAAGGAGAACGTTCTTCCTGCTGGATTGGATCCAGGCACGGTATCCCACCATGTCAATGGCTACCCTGTCTTTTGCAGAAAGCCCTACGAAATTTATCTGGATTTCGCAGAAGTCTTTATCGGTCGGGATACACTGAACAACCATACCCTCGGTTTTTATCGGGTGACCATCAGGGAGCTTAAATTCCATGTATACTCTGGCTCCTACAGGCAATTCCTCCTTTGTTTCCAGTATCATGTCATTTAAGCCCAGTTCCTTGGTTATTCCGTCCCTGAGTGCTGACTCTCCCCCTACCCTGTAAACTCTTTTAAACTTTACCGGGGCCCTGATTCTAAAACGGGAAACCCCTTTCCCCCCGCGGGAAATCGCCATCCATACACCTCCGTTACATAATTACACAAAGAGAGACACAATGTCAAGCGAAGAAGAGTCCGGGTGGCATCCTGTAAAGTGCTTACTGCTTTTTCTTTACAAAGAGGCATACCAAGACACCATCCAGCCATTTCCTCTGTATCAGAGAATAATTATTTTCCATCCACTCCTGCACCTTCCGGGAATGGATATCAATATTCCAATCCCTTGCCCAATCGGAGGAAACCAGCCAGACCCGCTGGTAGGGAAGATTTTCTCTCTGGGAGAGGTTTTCTGGAGGAATCATCGGGATGCTTAAGTTTTCAGGCACCTTCCATTCCAGGATGTTTCTTCTCCAGTATTCATCCTGGTAGGTAGGAATTATAAAGTAGCGCTGGGGATATTTTTTTATCCCCAGGTAGTAGAGCAGGGGAGTTACGGTACCCGGGTTTGTATGAGCTATTACATCACCCTTCTTAAAGTTTTTACGCAGGAATTCTGATAGAGGTTTAAAAGGGTTCTTGGGATAGGTGCCTGCATGGTAAGGCAGGGGAGAAGGCATGGTATTGGAGTAATGGTAAAAAAGGGATACGGAAACAAGAGACAGCCAGAAGGATATATATAGGGCAAAAAATAGCCTCTTTTTCAGGAAGAGGGGAAAGCCCAGGGAGAGATAAAGCAGGTAGAGAGCAGAAAAAGCAAAAAGCTGCCGGGTGATAAATATAGGCAGGAAAAAAGAAAAGAGGAAAGCAAAGGAATAAGGGAAAAGGAAGAAGATAAGGGCAAAATCTCTCTTTTCCCGGGGTTTGTATTTGAAGGCGAGAATTATCAGGGGCAAAGAGAGAAGCAGAGAGAAATGAAAGGCAAAGGGGGTAGCATTGTAACCCAGGTTAAAATTTTCCAGCGAAAGGAAAAAGTCTTTTGCCGTGGGAGGCACCGTCCAGAAAGATTGGGTAAAAAACACGAATTGATACAAAAAAGAATAATAGCGCAGGGAAAAGAAAAATATGGAAATCAGCGTGGCCAGCAACCACTTCCGGGATTGCCGGGGATGGTAATAGTAGATATAGACTGCTTCCGGGATTAGAAGGAAAAGGGTAATGTAAGAAGTGTAAAAGGTGAGGATAGAAGATATGACAAACGCTACCCAGAATTTCCTGCTTCCTTTTACCGCCTTCAAGAACAGATAAGCAGTGAGAATTACCAGGAACGCAATCAGGGAATAAGCCCGCAGTTCCTGGGCATACCATACCTGGAGAGGAGAAATGCTCAATAGAAATGTCCCCCAGAGAGAAGGGGCAAGAGGCATGAGTTCACGGGAAAGCAGGAAAAACACGGGAATAGTAAGTATGCTGAAAAGAGCCGGGAGAAGCCTTATGGAAAACTCATTTTGAGGAAATACTTTCTGCCAGAAGTGCAAGAGGAAATTGAATAAAGGACGGTGGTCAAGGTAAGAAGTATAGAGGTCTCGCGAGGAAATCAGCTTCCAGGCTTCGTCGTACCAGAAATCTCTTGATCCTAACTGGTATAACCGTAAGACTACCCCGGCACAAATAATTAAAAGAAGCAGCAGGAAGGACTTCTTGCTCACAAATTATCTTTTGAGCCAGGCTTTCGTAATATCCACCATCTTGGCTCCTGCAGGCGGAGAGAAGGTAAATTCCTGGTCAGGTATATCAGCATTAATCTGGATATTGGTATAGGTTATCTGGTAGATTTCTTTTCCCTTCTCTACTATGGACATCTTGAGAAGAATGCCGGTTGCCTTGTCCACCCAGAGCTTGCCAGAGTAAGGCTTAGACTTCATCCCCAGCGCCGGGTTAGAACGGAAAACAGCCGAGAAAATGTAGGCTTTTCTACCATCCACTTCTCCCTCGCCTTCCAGTTTCAAAGACTTGCGGTCTATACCCAGAAGAACAAAAGGATTTCTCAGATCAAATCTTACCATGGGGTTTATAGCATCAAAGCTTTTACCCATTTTTGCCTTAATTTTGTCCAGGTCTATCCGGGTGCCTCTCTTGATTAGCGAGTTATAAATAATAAATTCAGCGGGAGTCACCAGGACAGTTTGCGTGCTCTTTCCTCTCTTGCCCCAGTCAATGTCCCCGGTTAATTTCAGCCCCTTGCCTTCTCGAAAAATAATATTTCCACTTACTTTGAGCACAGAGCCCTCTACTTTGCCTTCGCTTGACAAATCAGCCCGGTATGATTGAATAGAATATCCCTTTTCCTGGAGGGAGGAAATCAGTTTATCCAGTTCTGCTCCCATCAGGGAGAAAGAGACAAGAAAAAGAGAAAGAATCACTACCAAAAAGCCCCTATTTCTCCTCATACTCAACCTCCTTTAATCCTGGGGAGTTATATGCAGCAAACCCGTGGAAATCCCCCAGCCTCTCCCGGGCATACTAACTAAATAAAGATAGCATATAGGACGGCTGAGGTCAATGTCGCGGGGCCCCCTGCTCCTTCCTATATTAATCCTTACCCCTTTTTTAAGTATTTCCTTTTCCAGTCTCAGGGGAGAAAGGCCAGACTTTAGCATTGGCAGTAGCCAGCGAAAATAAGATAATCTCACCCTACCCCTGAGCAGGGAAAGCAACTCTTGTTCATTGATCAGTGGACTGGCTTCCCCACCCATATTTTGTAGAATCACCTGGTTGGCTTGTGGTTGACTCACCGGTACGCGGGGAAACAGCCCCATTAAGCAGACAAGAATCTTTTCCTTGGCCTGGTAGAAAAGGTCAAAGTGATTCTCTGGAAGAGATAAGGAATACGCAATCTCCCTTCTCATTGTTTCCAGGGAAACAAGGTGCTGCGGGGAAAATTTCGCGCCAGGAGTAATTCCCGGCAGGAAAATTGATTTAAACCAGACTCCCTTTATGAAATTTCCTTGAAATTTCCTTCCAGGGCAAACTTTACCAGGGAAGGAATCTCCTCCCGGTTTATTCCCTCTGAGAGGGTAACCTGTAGAATTGTGGCGATATTAAGTTTTCCTAGGTTTTCCAGTGCTTTCATCTTGAGAGCAAGTTCCTCTTTCCTGCCTCCCATTTTTTCGTATGTATATTCCCTGAAGCCATTGAAAGAGAGCAATACGCTATCCAGCCCATTTTCTTTAAGTTTTTTCACGTAATCCATATCTTTTAGCTTTAAGCCATTGCTGCAGATACTTACCCAGTTTTTCCTCTTTTTAAGCAACCGAATCATTTCCGGCAGGTCGCTTCGCGTGGTGGGCTCTCCTCCAGTGAGGGCAATCTGGCGTTTATAAAAAAGAGGAGAGGCTTCTAAATCTTCTACTCTCACTTCCCCACCCCATTCATTCTCCCTATCCAGGCAAACACTGCAGCGGGTATTGCACTGGTTGGTAATGCGCAGGACAAAGGTGGTTACCTTTTCCAGCCCTTTAACTTTATCCAGTGAGCCATCAAAAACTTCTCCAATATCCACATTATAAAAAGGCGCTCTCTCGATTTTGATAGGGGCAGGGAACCATCTCCCTTTATGTAAAAGTGTCTTCCAGATTAAATTCTCGTGTTTGCATTCCTTTATAAGGTAGGTGCATTCGCCGTCAAAAACCTCCCAGAGCGGCACCACCCTGTCGCAGGAGGAACAAATTGCTTTTCCCCCTGATACTACCTCCACCCCATCCCATACCATTTCCTTTTCTGAAAAGGGGAAAGAAGACTCAAAAGGCCGCTTTATGTTCACAATTTATTTTATCTTATGAGACAGGGGGACACAACCGGGAATCGGTTGGGTTTGCGTGGCTCGAATCGTCGTACGTAATTCGTCAATCGTCCCCCCATATCCCCACTAACTCAACACTTTCTCCCCAGAAACCAGGTAACTCAAGACGAACTGCCCCACTTCCCTCACTACTATACTCTATCTATCATCTACTAACTTCCCTACTCATTTCTCCCGATCTATTGTCTAAAGTCTTTTTCTCTTAGCTCTCCTGGATATCCGGTTTCGCGGGTATGACAGGGAGAGCTGGTTTTCCTGTATCCTGCATCCTGTATCTCCCCTCACTTACTCACTATTTACTCTTTACTACCCTCTCCCCCGCTACCCGCTACTAAGGTCTAACGTCTACAGTCTAAGGGCTAAAGTCTGTGGTATCCAGTCTTTATGATAAAATCGTGTATGGAAGATTTAGGAGTGGGGATTGACATACTGGAGATTGAGAGGATAAAGAAGGCAATTGATCGGTTCGGAGAAAGATTCCTGGACAGGATTTTTAGCAGGAAAGAGAGGGAAGCAATACCTGATAAAAACACCCTGCTTTACTATACCCTGGGGTTTTCTTTTAAAGAATCCGTGTGGAAAGCTTTGCCGCAGGAAAGGCAAAAGTCCACCTATTTCCGGGACATAGAAATCTACTGGAGAAAAAAAGAGCCCTCGCTCCGTATCAAAAACCTGTCCCTCCCCTACTCTCTAAGTTTTTCTGTGGACAAAGAATTCGTGGTAACTATTGCTTTTTTGTTTTTTGCACCCGACAGATGAAACTCTTTCATTTTTCCTGATTATCTCTGGATAGTAATAGAATTACTAAGGGAACCTAGAGGGAACATAAATATTTTATAATGGGGTAACAAGAAGGAGGTTTTGTAATTTCTTACAAAGTAAGCGTGGTTATTGAGAAAGATGATTATGGTTATTATGCCTATTCCCCAGACCTGGAAGGATGCCAAACGCAGGGAAATTCATTAGAAGAAGTAAGGGAAAACATCAAGGAGGCTATAGAACTTTATCTGGAAACCCTATCAGAGAATGAAAAGAAAAAATACCTGAGCAAGGAGATTCTAACCACTACTTTAGAGGTAAAAGTTGCCTAAGGTAGCCACAGGATTTACCGGAAAGGAAATAGGAGAATCGTTCTTCCCTTTCACAAAGGGAAAATCCTACATCCTAAAATAGTTAAGCAAATTCTCAAAGGCACAGGTAAAGCCGAGTGAACAAAACCCTGTAATTCATCTTTCAGGAAGCAATGGGGTCAGCCCTTTCGTTATTTTAACAGCGGGAGAGTAATCCTTTTATCTCCTGCAAGATTTTGCGGGTTTCCTGCCAGGTTTCTTTAACAAAGGAATCATCCTCGGCACAGGTATGGGCAGACTCATAATCTTCGATTATCTTTTTCCCTCTTACATCGTCCTTTCTTTTGGATTCCTCCACCATTTCAGCAATCCTCTCCTGCATTTCGGCCAGCATTTGCAGGAGTTCTTTCAGGCCTTTTCCGGGGAATTCCTGCAGGATTATTTTCCGTTCATGCTCCCAGCGAGTATGCGAAGACTCCTTTACCAGGATATCTTTCCATTCGTTGCTTTCTTCCAGTTTATTCTTTAAACCGCACAATGCATAGTAGCGGATGAAGAAGGTGTAAATATCCACTGCTTTTTTACGGTTTTTTTCAAAGAGGTAATTTTTACCCAGACCAGGTAAGTCTTTCCCCAGGTAAAAATCTTTTACTTCGGGTATGTTTTTCAATCTCTCGCGCGCTTCTATCATCAAGTCCACTATATCCGGCCTTAACACCTCGAAATCAAACCGGGAGCGCCTTGCCTTATTCCTTTTCCGGTACTTTCCCTCGTTTCTCCGAATGGTAAACAGGTTATCTGAAAGCACCCAGCCAGGGATTATCTCGTTAAAGGCAGGAGAAACACCCGGCAAATTTACCGCGGGCGAGTTTATTAACGAGAAGGGGAATTCTACCTTCTGGGGCAGGGTGGTAACTCCGGTAGCAATGATGGAATAAGGAGATTTCTTAAAGTTTGCCGGGAACTTTATATTTGTTCCCAGGCCAAAGAATGTACCTTCTCCGCACCATATTTCCTGGTCAGGAGCCTTGGAAGTGTGATTTGAGCCCACATTTGCTCCGTATCCCACGTTTCCTTTACCCTCAGGCCAGAGAGCAGCAATGAGCAATGATTGATGGTGAAAGCCTACAAAAGGTCCCACCAGCGATGCGGTAACCTCTCCTTCTGCCACGCCTGTGTTGGGACCCAGGAGCGACTGGGTAACCTTGCCATGCCTTTCCACGTGGGAATGCTCGGTAAGTACGGATTCGCTCACAATACTCATGCTGGTTACCTCGCTTCCCCATTGAATTATGGAGTGTTCCACGATTGCCCCCTCTTTTATCTCCACTTTTTCCTCCCGGTTACTCAGGATAGTGGAATCTTCTACCTTGGCCGCGCTTTCAATCAAAGCAAAGGGCCCAAGGAAAACATTTTTGACTGTGGGGGTGGAAATTATCCTGGAATATTCGCCAAGCACTCCCTTCTCTTTTTCAATCAATCCCAGGTAATCCCGGATAAACTCCTCGTACTCCTGAAGCAATTCACTATTTCACTATTCTTTCTCCTGGTGGCAAGCTGTTCTGCAATATCCACGGTTATTTCTGCAAAAGTCTTTACCTCTCTCCCACCTGTCTCTATGGCCAGGGATAATTCCAGGCCGTTGCCCATGGAATTTTTAGGGGTAAAGGAAACTATTCCTGCATCAAAGAGAACAGCCCCTTTTTTCAGCACGTAGTTGTGAAGAAGCTTAACCTGAAATAAGAGAGATTCACCCAGCAGAATAGAATGCGAGACAACCGAGTCGTAAATTCCGCAGGGAAAGGGGGCATCTCCTATGTTAATTTCACCATCCAGGCTGCCGATTATAACCTCTCCTATGAATGTGGAATTTTTTATCCGGCCAGGAAGTAATTCTCCCGCTATTTTAACTTTGGTGGAAGTATTCCCCGCATTTTCTAATATCTCTATCTCTCCGGGAGTCAGCTCCCTGGTGCCGGGTACTTTTACCTGCAAGCCATTTATCAGCTCAGAAGATTTAAGCACTCTTTTGTAATCAAAGATATCTATCAGCTTCATATTTCATTCCCCCTTCAAGTTATTAATACCTGGATGGGCACTCTTAATTACTCTCGCTAACTCACACAATTCGGTTTATATAGTGCCAACCTGCCCGCCTATCCCGAAATTACACCGGAAAAGCAGGCAGGAACACCTTCTCTCGTTCACTGTTCACTGCTTACTATTTACTAATTAAATCATGCTCTTGCCGAGCTCTTTCCACATCTTTTCTGCGTAAAGGTAGTAGTTTTTTCTCTTCAGCTCGCTGGCTGCTTCTTCTTCTATTATGGCTATGGTATTTGGGTGGAGCTGCAAGGCAGAAGCAGTAATCTGGCTGGTAATCGGGCCTTCGATACTTTCTGCTACCACGCCTGCCTTTTTTCTTCCGTTGGCCAGGAAGAGACAGCATTTAGCTTCGAGGATAGTTCCCACTCCCATGGTAAGAGCCGCGCGGGGCACTTCGTCCAGGGAATCGAAAAATCTTGCATTGTCTATGCGGGTCTGTTCTTCCAGAGCTATAAGCCTGGTGCGAGAAGATAGGGAAGAACCCGGCTCATTGAATGCAATGTGGCCATCTCCACCTATTCCCAGTACTTGCAGGTCTA
>JAADFP010000050.1 GCA_013152825.1 Caldisericota bacterium
CCACATACACATAATATTTATTTCCCTGGATACCCGCTTTCGCGGGTATGACAGGGAGAGCTGGTTTTCCTGTATCCTGCATCCTGTATCTCCCCTCACTTACTCACTATTTACTCTTTACTCCCCTCTCCCCCGCTACTCGCTACTAACTACTCGCTACTAAGGTCTAACGTCTCAAGTCTATGGTCTAACTGCTCAGCTCTATCTTCTTGGACTGGTGCTTATTTTGAGTGAGTAAAAATTTCCCCTTTAATTCTTCAAAAGAGAAAAATTGTGTCAAACTGTCACTTTTCTATTCGGGGCTCTTTAAAAACTCTTTGTTTTCCCTGGTTTTTTAATTGGCATGCTATTTGATTGTGTTATAAGCAGTTAAAAATGGAAATTAAATGCGAAAATAAGAGGGGGTAAGAGAAATGGCAAAAGTAATAGGTATAGACCTGGGAACAACTAATTCCTGTATGGCTTATATGGAAGCAGGGAAACCTGTGGTTATTACTAACCGGGAGGGAGGCAGAGTAACTCCTTCCGTGGTTGCAGTTACTAAAAGCGGAGAAAGACTGGTAGGTGCTCCAGCCAAAAGGCAGATAATAACCAATTCTGAAAATACCATTTTCTCCATAAAGAGGTTCATGGGAAGAAGTTATTCGGAAGTAAGCGAAGAAATCAAGATGGTCCCCTATAAAGTGACCAAGGATGCAAGAGGCAGGGTAAAGGTAATGCTGGGGGGGAAGGAATATACGCCACCTGAAATTTCCGCCATGATTCTGAGAAAGATGAAAGAAGATGCGGAGGCTTATCTGGGTGAAGAAGTTAAAGAAGCCGTGATTACGGTGCCTGCCTACTTTAACGATTCCCAGAGACAGGCTACCCGGGATGCTTGCTGGCCTGGAAGTTTTGAGAATCATAAATGAACCTACTGCTTCCTGTCTTGCCTATGGGCTGGACAAGAAAAAATCCGGAGTAGTAGCGGTGTACGACCTGGGAGGAGGGACCTTTGATATTTCCATCCTGGAAATCGGTGAGGGGGTGTTCGAGGTTAAATCTACCAGTGGTAATACCCATCTGGGCGGCGATAACTTCGACCAGAAGATTATAGATTGGATAGCAGAAGAATTTATGAAGGAACACGGGATAGACCTGCGCAAAGATCGCATGGCCTTGCAGAGGCTTAGAGAAGCTGCGGAAAAAGCCAAGGTGGAATTATCTTCTGCCATGGAAACGGAAATAAACCTGCCGTTTATAACCGCGGATGCTTCTGGTCCTAAACACTTGAACCTTGTGCTCACCCGGGCCAAGCTGGAACAGCTGGTGATGGGTTTAATCGAAGAAAGTTTAGGTCCCTGTAAACAGGCCCTGGAAGATGCCAAGTTAACCCAGAAGGATATTGACGAGGTGGTATTGGTAGGTGGCATGACCAGGATGCCCAAAGTGCAGGAAATGGTAGCTGAGTTCTTTGGCAAAGAGCCACAGAAGGGAGTTAACCCGGACGAGGCAGTAGCCATGGGCGCGGCTATCCAGGCTGGGGTACTAAAGGGAGAAGTAAAAGACATTCTTCTCCTGGATGTTACCCCTCTTACTCTAGGCATTGAAACCCTGGGAGGAGTAATGACTCCTCTTATTACCCGGAATACCACTATCCCCTGCAGAAAGAGCGAGATATTTACCACGGCAGCGGATAACCAGACTTCCGTGGAGATACATGTTTTGCAGGGTGAAAGAAAGATGGCTGTGGATAATAAGAGCATAGGCAGATTTATCCTGGATGGACTTCCTCCTGCCCCGCGAGGCGTTCCCCAGATAGAAGTTACCTTTGATCTGGATGCCAATGGTATTCTTAATGTTACTGCAAAAGATCTCTCCACGGGAAAGAGCCAATCTATAAAAGTGCAACCTTCCAGCGGTTTAAGCAAGGAAGAGGTGGAAAAACTGGTAAAGGAAGCGGAGAAGTATGCAGAAGAGGATGTGAAGAAAAGAGAGAAAGTAGAAGCCAGGAATAAAGCAGACGAGGCGGTATATCAGAGTGAAAAGCTAATAAAAGAGTTTGCCGATAAAATGACCCAGGAGCAGAAAGATAAGTTACAGGCTGCAATAGATAAGGTGAAAGAATCCATAAAGAAAGATGACTTGGAGGAAATAAAGAAAAGTACGCAGGAATTGTTCGAGGTATGGCATCCCATCTCCACTGAACTTTACCAGAAACAACAGGCACAGGCTGGTCCCCAGGCAGGGAAGACCGAGCAAGCTGGTCCACGGGCAGAGGGCAGTACTGAGGGACCCAAAGAGGGAGAAGTCATAGATGCAGAATTTAAAGAAGAGGGAGAAGATAAGAAATGAGCCGCCGTTTAACCAAAGAGGAACTAAAAAAACTCCTGGAAGAAAGAGAAAAAGAGGTAAAAGAGTTAAAAGCTCAGCTGGAGCAAGCCAATAAAGAGAAGGAGGAATACCTGGATCTTGCGCGCCGGGTCACCGCGGATTTTGACAATTACCGCAAGAGAATAATGCAGAGAGAGGAGGAAATGAGGAAATTTGCCGGAGAGAACTTAATCCGGAATTTGCTCCCTATCGTTGATGACCTGGAAAGAGCGCTTAACCATATGCATCCTGCCTCCTCGCTGAAGGAATTAAAAAAGGGCGTGGAAATGGTATATAAGAAATTCCACGATTTTCTTAAATCCCATAACGTAGAAAAAATGGAAGTGGTGGGAAAAGAGTTTAACCCGCATTTTCATGAGGCTTTGATTGTGGAGGGAGAAGGCGAAGGGCAGGAGGTGGTTCTGGAAGAATTGGAGCCTGGATATCTCATGCACGGGAGACTTCTCCGTCCCGCCAAAGTGAAAGTGCACAAAAGAAAGGGGGCACAAAATGAGGCGTAATCTGGTTCTTTGTATGGCCTTGCTTTTCTGGGGAATTACTGCTCTCTATGCTGATGTTTCAGCAGAGAAGCTGGCAGAAAAGCTAAGTGGAGAATTTGCCAAAGTAGCCGAGGAAGTCAGCCCTGCAGTAGTGAGCATAGTTTCTGTGAAAATTATCCAGGCTCCGGTAGGGACCATGCCCTTTGAAGAACCTTTCTTTGATGACTTGAAGAAATTCTTCGGGGATGACTTCTTCAAGTTTTTTGCCCCTTCACCCCGTAAAGGCAGAAAATACCAGCAGAGAGGATTAGGAAGCGGAGTTATCGTAAGCTCGGATGGGGTAATTCTTACCAACAACCATGTAGTGGGAGATGCGGATAAGATTAGAGTTACCCTTTACGACGGAAGAGAATTTAAAGCAGAGGTTAAAGGCAAAGATCCCAAGACAGACCTAGCAGTAATAAAAATCAAGGGGAGAAATCTACCTTACGCCAAGCTGGGAGATTCCGACAAAATTAAAGTAGGGGAGATAGTGCTGGCTATTGGTAATCCCTTTGGGTTAAAGTCCACGGTTACCCAGGGAATAATTTCTGCCAAAGGCAGGTCAGATGTGGGTATTGCCACCTATGAAAACTTTATCCAAACTGATGCAGCTATAAACCCAGGCAACAGCGGAGGCCCCTTGGTCAACCTGAAAGGAGAAGTTATTGGAATAAACACTGCCATATTTACCAGGAGTGGAGGATACATGGGAGTAGGCTTTGCCATCCCCATAAACATGGCAAAATCTGTGATGAAGCAGCTCCTGGAAAAGGGTAGAGTGATAAGGGGTTGGTTAGGCGTGGTAATTCAGCCGTTAACCGAGGAATTGGCAGAAAGTTTCGGTATAAAGGGTAAGAAAGGAGTCCTGATAGGAGATGTGATGAAGGGTTCTCCGGCCGCAAAAGCTGGTCTGAAAAGGGGAGACATTATTATTAAGTTTGCCGGGAAAAAGGTGGATACTCCTTCTGCCCTGCAGGAGAAGGTGGCCGGCACGGCGCCGGGAACCAGGGTAAAGATAGATATATTGAGAAGAGGAAAACCTTTAACCCTCACGGCAAAAATTGCAGAGATGCCAAAAGAGAAGGCAGAAGCAAAAGAGAAAAAGGCAGAAGAAGAACTGGGAATGAGAGTGGGAGAATTGACCCCTGAGCTCGCTTCCAAACTTGGCTATGAAGGGGAAAAGGGAGTGCTGATTCTTGAGGTCTTCCCGGGCAGTATTGCAGAAATAGCGGGATTGACACGGGGTGATCTTATCAAGGAGATTAACGATAAAAAGATAGAGAGCCTGAATGATTACCACAAAATTATAAGCAAGTTGCTGAAAAGCAAGGCACCCATAAGGCTTTTAGTGAAAAGAGGTGAATATACTTTCTTCACCGTGATTAAGGTGGAATAAGAATAAGAGGTTAAGATGCAGTTAAGAAATTTTACGCTTAAAGCGCAGGAAGCATTGGCCAAGGCAGAGGAGCTGGCTCGTGTGCGCAGCCATTCCGAGGTAGCGGCAGAACATCTTCTCAAGGTCCTGCTGGAGGAAGAAGGGGTAGTCAGGGAGGTGCTGCAGAAAATAGGCGCAAACATTTCTTCCCTCAACGAAGAAACAGAGAGGGCATTAGATAAGCTTCCCAAGCTATATTCTCCCCAGCCCCAGCTTTACGTTTCCCAGAGCCTGGCCATGGTCATTCATATTGCCCAGGAAGAGGCTGCCCAGTTAAAAGATTCTTACGTGAGCACAGAACATCTTCTTTTGGGTATTTCCCGGGAACAGAGGAGTGAGGCAGGAGAGATACTACGCAGTAGCGGCATAAACCGGGAAAGAATCATCAAGGCCATGGAAGAGATAAGGCAGGGGCAGAATATCACCGATGAGTTTGGGGAAGAAAAGTTAAATGCTCTCAAGAAATTCGGCAAGGATCTTACTGAATTAGCTCATCAAGGAAAACTTGACCCGGTAATTGGCCGGGATGAAGAAATAAGAAGAGTCATCCAGGTGCTTTCTCGTCGGACCAAAAACAACCCGGTTATGATAGGTGAACCTGGTGTGGGAAAGACTGCCATTGTAGAGGGACTGGCGCAGAGAATTGCCAAGGGAGATGTGCCGGAGACATTGAAGGATAAAAAAGTAGTGGCGCTGGATATTGGTTCCATCGTGGCTGGGACCAAGTTCAGGGGAGAGTTTGAAGAAAGGTTTAAATCGGTTCTCAAAGAAGTGGAGGCAGGAGAAGGCAGTATTATTCTCTTCATTGACGAACTGCATGCGGTGGTGGGAGCTGGGGGTGCGGAGGGAGCAGTGGATGCTGCCAATATGCTGAAGCCCTATTTAGCCCGGGGTACTCTGCGCTGTATAGGAGCTACCACACTGGACGAGTATCGCCAGCATATAGAAAAAGACCCGGCGCTGGAAAGAAGGTTCCAGCCGGTTTACGTATCAGAGCCCTCTGTAGAAGACACTATTGCCATACTAAGGGGGTTGAAGGAACGCTACGAGGTTCATCATGGAGTAAGGATAACCGACGGAGCTCTGGTTACTGCAGCTACCCTTTCTCACAGGTATATAACTGATAGGTTTCTTCCAGATAAGGCTATTGACCTCATAGATGAAGCAGCAGCCCGGCTGCGCATGGAAATAGATTCTCGCCCTCAGGAGATTGATGAAGTAGAGAGAAAAATTAGGCAGCTGGAAGTGGAACGGGAAGCCTTAAAAAAGGAAAAAGACAAAGAATCCAGGGATAGGCTCAAAAAAATAGAAGATGAAATCAAAAAAGATAAAGAGAAGCTGGAATACCTTACCAAGCACTGGGAAAAGGAAAGAGAAGCTATAAAGAAAATACAGAAACTAAAAGAAGACATCGAGAATACCAAGAAATTATCCGAAAAGGCTGAAGCAGAAGGTGATTTAGCCCGGGCCGCCGAACTCAAGTATGGAAAGCTCATAGAACTGCAGAAGAAACTTGAAGAAGAAAACAAGAAACTCCAGGAATTGCAGAAAGACCTGAAAATGCTAAAAGAAGAAGTGGAAGCAGAGGACATAGCAGAAATAGTTTCCAAGTGGACGGGCATACCGGTTTCCCGCCTCATGGAAGGAGAAAAAGAAAAACTTCTCCATATGGAAGAAAGAATCAAGGAAAGAGTTGTGGGGCAGGACGAAGCGGTGATTAAAGTCTCTGAGGCAATAAGAAGAGCCCGGGCCGGGATATCCGATCCGAATCGCCCCCTGGCCTCTTTCATTTTCCTGGGGCCCACTGGAGTAGGGAAGACCGAATTGGCAAAGAGCCTGGCCTGGTTCCTGTTTGACGATGAAAATGCGCTTCTCCGCCTGGACATGTCTGAATACATGGAAAGACACAGCGTTTCCCGCTTAATTGGTGCCCCTCCCGGCTATGTGGGATACGAAGAGGGCGGACAACTTACCGAAAGAGTAAGGAGAAGACCCTATTCAGTCTTACTGCTTGATGAGATAGAAAAAGCGCATCCCGAGGTATTTAACATCCTTCTCCAGATTCTGGACGATGGAAGGCTTACCGATGGGCAGGGAAGAACGGTAAATTTCAGGAATACTGTAATAATAATGACTTCCAACATTGGCAGCCAGTGGATATACGAGGCAAAAGGAGAAGATCTGAGACCCCGTATAATGGAAGAATTAAGGGCCCATTTCAGGCCAGAATTCTTGAACAGGATAGATGAAATAGTTATATTCAATTCTCTCAGTAAAGAAGAAATAACCAGAATAGTAGATATCCAGATTGGTTATCTTAGAAACCGGCTGCAGGATAGGAGAATAGAAATAGAGGTTACTGATAGACTCAAGAGTTTCCTTGCCGGGGTGGGTTTTGACCCCAATTTTGGTGCACGCCCCTTGAAGAGAGCCATTCAGCAGTATGTGGAAAACCCTCTGGCCAAAAAGATACTGGCCGGAGAAGTAAAAGAGGGGGACAGGGTGCGGCTGGATTATGATGAGACGGAGAAAAAAGTGGTAATAGGTTCTGTAGGAAAATCATCAGAAAATTAAAGAAAGGAGGGATGAGTTATGCAGGTTAAACCACTTAACGACAGGGTGCTGGTGAAGAGGTTGGAGGCAGAGGAAAAGACAAAAGGAGGTATTGTTTTACCGGATACTGCAAAAGAAAAGCCCAAGATGGGAGAGGTAATTGAGGTTGGTCCGGGCAAACTGGGAGAAAAAGGAGAACGCCAGCCTCTTCAAATTAAGAAAGGCGATAAGGTACTCTTTGAATCTTACGCAGGTACAGAGGTAAAGATTGAGGGCGAAGAGTATCTTATCATGCGAGAGGATGACATACTGGCGATATTAGAACAATAAGGAGGTGATACAGATGGCTAAACAACTCTCTTTTGGCGATGAGGCCAGGAAGAAGATCCAGACAGGTGTGGATAAGCTGGCTGAGGCAGTAAAAGTTACTCTGGGACCGAAGGGAAGAAACGTGGTCCTGGAGAAAAAGTGGGGTTCACCTACCATCACAAAGGATGGTGTTACCGTGGCAAAAGAGGTGGACCTGGAAGACCCTTATGAGAACATGGGTGCCCAGATGGTCAAGGAAGTAGCCTCTAAGACTTCCGACGTAGCAGGAGATGGTACTACCACTGCTACCCTTCTGGCGCAAATCATATACCGCGAAGGGCTGAAAACAGTCACCGCGGGCGCCAATCCCATGGCAGTGAAAAGAGGAGTGGAAAAGGCAGTGGACAGGGTAGTGGAACAATTAAAGAAACTCTCTCAATCTGTCAAGGGAAGAACCGAGATATCCCAGGTGGCTACCATTGCTGCAAACAATGATTCTACCATTGGCAATATCATTGCAGATGCCATGGAAAAAGTAGGTAAAGACGGGGTTATTACTGTAGAAGAGGCCAAGGGAATGGAGACTACCCTGGAGGTAGTGGAAGGTATGGAATTCGATAATGGTTACCTTTCTCCTTACTTTGTTACCAACCCCGAGGCTATGGAAGTTGAACTGGAAGAACCCTACATACTACTACACGACAAAAAAATCTCCAGTGCAAAGGACCTGGTTCCCATAATGGAACAGGTAGCAAGACAGGGAAAGGCCCTCGTGATTATTGCTGAGGATGTAGAAGGAGAAGCACTGGCTACTCTGGTAGTGAACAAGCTGAGAGGTACCCTATCCTGTGCCGCAGTAAAGGCACCTGGTTTCGGTGAAAGAAGAAAGGCTATGTTAGAGGACATGGCAATTCTTACTGGTGGTAAGGTAATAAGCGAAGAAGTAGGACTGAAGCTGGAAAATGCTACCCTGGATCTTCTGGGAAGAGCAAAGAAAGTAAAAATGACCAAAGATAAGACCACCATCGTAGAAGGAGCAGGTGATACAAATGCCATCAAAGGCAGAATAGATCAAATCAGGGTAGAAAGAGATAAGACTACCTCTGACTACGACCGTGAGAAACTGGAAGAAAGACTGGCCAAGCTTGCCGGTGGAGTGGCAGTAATAAACGTAGGCGCAGCCACAGAAACAGAAATGAAGGAAAAGAAGGCAAGAGTGGAAGATGCTCTCCATGCTACCCGCGCAGCCGTAGAAGAAGGAATAGTGCCGGGTGGCGGAGTAGCCTTGCTCAGATGTATAGAGGCTCTGGAGGAACTGAAACTGGAAGGCGACGAAGAAATCGGGAAAAACATTGTAAAAAAAGCCATCCAGGAGCCTGCTCGCCAGTTAGCTGAAAACGCCGGCAAAGAAGGTTCAATTATCGTACAGAAGGTGCTGGAAAAGAAAGAAACCAACTTTGGCTACAATGCAGCAAAAGATACCTTCGAGGACCTGGTAAAAGCCGGGATAATTGATCCTACCAAGGTTACCAGGGTAGCTTTGCAGAATGCAGCATCTGTAGCATCACTGCTTATTACCACGGAAGCACTGGTTTCTGAAATTCCCGAGAAAGAAAAGCCACAGATGCCTGAAGCAGGAGCTGGTGCTCCTTACGGATACTGATACTTTCTCGGCTGTTTTATATCCCCCTCTATTCCGCTCTTGCGGAATGGAGGGGGGTATTTTTTTGCCATGGAATCTGGTTTTGTGGGGAGACGTAAGACTATAGGCTTTGGATGGGGGAAGTAGTTAGTAGCGAGGGAAAGGGATTGAGTAGGATGTATTTTTTTGGATTCCCGCTTGCGCGGGAATGACAAGGCCGGACAAATGGGGTGTAAAGCTATAATGTAAATCACCAACAACTCTACCTGTCATGCCTGCGAAAGCCCCGATATAAACCGGGACAGGCAGGAATGACAGAGGGGAAAACAGATGGGGGAAGGCGGTGGACGACTCACGTATAACGTTTCGCGCTACGCAACCGCAGCCGACCAACGAGTTAGACTATAGACTTTAGACTGGGAAAGCAGTAAACAGTAAATTCTTACCAAAATTATGGTAAATTTCCCATATAATTACCAATTTTTTGAAAGTAAAACCGGGAAATTTTTCTAAAATTTTGTAGATTTTTTAAGGCTTGTGTAGTATAATGGATGCTCGCCAAATTGCAGGAGAAGGTTTAAAAACGGGATACTCGCAACTTCAAAAAAAGGAGGTTTTAAATGAGAGTAGTGATAAGAAAGGATTACGAGGAAATGTCCAAGACAGCAGCAGAAATAGTGGCCAGGCTGGTAAGGAACAAACCTGATTGTGTCCTGGGGCTGGCCACGGGTAGCACACCGGTGGGGCTTTACAAGGAACTTGCCCGGATGTGCAAAGAGGAAGGGCTGGATTTCTCCCGGGTAACCACATTTAACCTGGACGAATACTTTGGCCTTTCTCCGGACCATCCCCAGAGTTATCGTTACTTTATGAATGATAACCTGTTCAACCACATCAATATAAAAAAGGAAAATACTCATGTGCCTGATGGCACGGTAAGCCTGGACAAGGTAGAAGAGTTCTGCGAAAATTACGAAAAGATGATAAAGGAAACAGGCGGGATAGACCTGCAAGTACTGGGAATAGGTGGAGATGGCCACATTGCATTCAATGAGCCGGGTTCTTCCCTATCTTCTCGCACCAGGCTTATAGC
>JAADFP010000051.1 GCA_013152825.1 Caldisericota bacterium
AAATGTTGGGAGGACAGGCAGGAATGACAGGAGGGGGATATAGGTGGAGAGACGGTGAACGACTCACGTATGACGTTTCGCGCTACACAACCGCAACCGATTGCCGAGTTAGATTATAGACTTTAGACGATAGACCTTAGGCTGGAAGAAGGTTTTGTTTTTGGATTTATTCAGGCTAAGTCAATAAGTAGAGTTTACTTACTCCCTACCAGGTTCAGTACTAATTCTTCCACTGCCCGGGGAGCAGGAGAAGAGGAATTTATCCCTATCAGGGGAAGATTTTGCAGGGAGCGGGAGAGAACCTCCTGGTCAAAAGGAATTATGCAGGCTATTTCCTGGAAGGGTTTTATTGTTTCTTTTATTCCCTCCGGCAGGTTTTCCACTATTATCAGGATTCTTTCCTTGATTTCTAAATCCATATCCCGGGAGATTTCCCATATTCTCTCCGCGCTTTTCAGCGAGTGGGGAAAGGGTTTGCTACAATGGCAAGGTAATCCAGTTCCCGCGAAGTTCTGCGTGAGAGGTGCTCCATTCCGGCCTCGTTGTCCATGACTACAAAAGGGTAATTTTTCTCCAATCGTTCCATAAAGGTCCTCAGGAGATTGTTAGCAGTGCAGTAACAACCGGGGCCTTCTGTGCGTCCCATGGTGAGCAAATCGAAGCCCTTATTTTCCTGCAGGATTTCTGCAATTCCCATTTCCCAGAGAAGTGCTTTATCCATGCCCGGAGGGAGCTTGTCTTTAAGCTGTAAGAGTTCTTCCATTTTCTCCATGAGGGTGCTGGGTTTATCAAGTCCCAGGTATTCTCCCAGGGAATGATTGGGGTCGGCATCTACTGCCAGTATGGGAGTTTTGCCCTTTTTTAGCAGGCAGTCTATTATCAGCGCTGCCAGAGTGGATTTACCGGAGCCTCCTTTGCCAGCTATGCCAATTTTCAATTTTCTGTCCTGGATAATTCTTTTTCTATACTGGGAAAAAGGCTGGTATCTGTATGGGGCAGGAATAGCGAGGCAATGAACCTATCCATATATTCGGGATCAGTGGCCAGGTCTATGTAGGTCATGGCAGAAGATATCTCGCGTGCCTTCATATAGGCCGGGTAGGACAAAAGTGATAGCCGTGCTCCTCTCAGGGAAGCATTTCCCACAAACTGGAATTTTTCTCTGGGTAAATCCGGGAGAAGCCCTATGAAAATTGCGTTATCTATGTCCAGATAGTTGCCAAATCCGCCTGCTACATAAATTTTTTCTACTTTTTCCCTGCTTAATCCCACCTTTTCCAGCAGGATAATGAAAGCGGTAAATATTGCTCCCTTGGAACGAATAAGGTTTTCTATGTCCGGTTGGGTTATTACAATATCTTCTCCCGTGGCCGTGTGTGCCCCTTCCACCACTAAGAATTCCAGGCCTTCTGGGCCCTTTCTTACCCGGAATGAGTTTGGATTTAAGGCTCCTGCCTTGTCTATTATATCGTTTCTGAAAAGCTCGGATATGAGGTCCACATAGCCAGAACCACATATTCCCACGGGAGGAGTGTTGCCTATAGTTTCAAGGTGTATATTTGTTCCTGCAATTTTCACCTTCTGGATAGCTCCTTCTCTGGCTCTTACTCCGCACCTTACTCCGCTTCCTTCAAAAGCAGGCCCGGCCGAGGCTGAACAGCAAACCATCCACTCCTTATTCCCTATAACTATTTCTCCGTTTGTGCCTATATCTATAAGAGAGCTGACCTGCTTTTCCTCATCCAGGCCCGTGGCAAGAATCCCGGCGGTTATATCTCCTCCCACGAAAGTAGCTGGTGCGGGCAGGGTTCCCAGGAGACCACGCGGGTGTACTTTTATCCCTACTTCTGCCGCGCGTATTACTGGCATAAGGTTGGCCGTGGGAACGTAGGGTTCTCTCCTGAGGTAGGAAGGGTCTACCCGAAGGAGCAGGTGTGTCATGGTGGTATTCCCGGCGCATACTACCGCAGTTATCTCATTGAGGGCTGTTTTGTTAGCATCCGCCATGGAAAAGATGAGCTCGTTTATGGTGTCCACCACCACGTGGTGGAGCCTCTCCAAGCCCTCTTCTTTTTCTGCTACAATTATCCGGGTGATAATATCTTCCCCAAAAGTTGCCTGGGGATTAAAGGATGCCTTGGTGGAGATAACTTTACCGGAATTCAGGTCTACTAATTGCGCCACAAGTGTAGTGGTTCCTATATCAACGGCCACGCCAAAATTCCTGCTTGAAGTGTCTCCTGGTTCAATCATTACCAACTCTGTGGTTCCGTTCCTTTTCCCCAGCGTTACCGTAACTTCCCAGTTGCTTTCCCTCAGGAGCCGTCCCAGTTTTCGCACATTGGCTAAACCGGTTTGTAATAAGGGAATATCAAATTTTTTCCGTACCTCGCGGTAAACTCGCTCCAAATCAGAAATATTGTCTTCCAGGGTGGGAGGAGGTATTTTTAAGAAAATTTTTGTAGAGAGAGGAGAGCGCAGAAAGAATCTTTCTTCCAGTAATTCTACTTCTCCGGCAATTTCCACTCCAGGAAGGTACATGCCTTGTAAGCGGCTTTCCTTTGCTTCTTCTGTGAGGATACTTGCCTTTTCCAGGCGGGAAGCAGGGGGTATTTTTACTGTCAGGTCTGAGTGTATAGTGGTTCTGCAGGCTAAGACATAGCCTTTGGATTTTTCCTCTTTGCTTATCCTTCCGGAAGGCTCGGTTTCAAAGTTCCCTTCTTTAATGATTACCTTGCATCTTCCGCATACACCTTCTCCGGCACAGGATGAGGTGATCCCTATCCCTCCCAGCACCGCCGCGGTCAGGATATCTGTCCCGGGAGAAACCTCTACAATCTTTTTGTAGGGGAGAAATGTAACTTTTAACTTTTTCATACTTTCAACCAGGAGTGAGAGTAAAGCACTTTACCGGAAAGGATCTGGTATGTCTTATAATAATTTTTTTCTTCCTCGCTGAGAGAGTTGACATCAATATCTTCTCCCTCCATCACCCTATGGAGTAAGTTTACAATGTTCTCTTTGCTGCCCTTGGTCATGGCAATTAGTTCTGTATCGAAGGCATCCACTATGGCAGAATCAATCTTGTATTTCATAAACATGGCCAAATAGGTTCTGTTTATAAGAGGGCGTAGCTCCTCCGGGGCACCGTTGGAAACATTGGATAATCCGCAGGTGGAACAGCAATCTGGGAGCATTTCTTTAAACATGCTCAGGAATTCCAGGGTGGCTACTACCTGGTCCTGCTGGTAGGGTACAGGCAGGACTATTGGATCAAAGTAAATATTCTGGTGAGGGATGCCTTCCTGGTCTGCCCTGGACAGGAATTCACAGGCCAGGGAACCTCGCTCCGTAGCGTCCCTGGGCATGCCAGTATTTCCAATCAAAAGGGCAATACACTTACAGTGGTACTTTTTCATCAGGGGTAGCAGTGTATCCATTCTTTCCTCTGTTACGGAAATGGAGTTTATGATAGCCCTGTCCCTTTCTATTTCCAGCCCTACTTTCATGGCTTCCAGATTCGTGGTGTCCAGTGCGAGGGGGAGGTTGGTAACTTCCCTGACCGTTTTGATAATCCACTCCATCAGCTCCGGCCCGTTCTTGCGAGCCGGCCCAATATTCAGGTCGAGATAATCCATGCCGTTTTCTTCGCTTTTTCTGGCAATTTCTTGAATGGGGGCCTTGTTTCTCTCCTTCATGGCAGCCCTTAACCTCTTATTCATCACGTTTATGTTTTCTCCTATGAGTAACATAGCCACCTCCTTCTTCTATTTTCCTAATATATCTACTATACCATAAAATTTCTCTCCTTATCCACGTTCACAATTTGCAAAAGTTACAATTTATTGGTAGAGTAAAAAAGTGGAATATAGGGGAAGGGATTTTAGGGTTCAGGTTACAATTTCACAGCCTCTTACTTTTGAGCAAAGCAATCAAATAGCCTGTATATTGAGTAAAATACTGCCCGAGGTTGCTGTTTCACCCGCGGAACTGCTGGATGAAAATAATATTCTAAGCTATGAGCTGAGTAAAGAAGAAGCGGATAAATTGTCCGCTGCACTCACCCGGGAAGGAATAGCCAATCAAGTAGTTACCTCTCTCGCCAAAAAGACAGATAGCAGAACCAGGACAGTAGTTGAGCTTACTCTTATGCGGGGATTGGCCACTGAGACAGATGTGAATGAGGCAATGGCAGAGAGGGAAAGATTGTTGGCCTCCGGAGAGGATGTTTCCCTGGAGAAAATCCTGCTCCAGAAGGGGTTTCTTACCCCGGCCCAGGTTTCTTCAATAACCCAGTACATAGATGAGAATCTATCCGGGGAAAAATTTGGAGACTTTGAAATCCTAAAAAAGTTGGGACAGGGAGGAATGGGGTCTGTTTATAAAGCCCGGCAGATAAGCATGGATAGGTTGGTAGCGCTAAAATTTCTTCCTCCCCACCTGGCCAGTGACAGGATGTATGTAGAAAGATTTTACCGGGAAGCCCGCATTAGTGCCAAAGTAGACCACCCCAACATTGTGAGGGGGCTGGCAGTAGGTGAGATAGATGGTCAACATTACTTTGCCATGGAATACGTGGAGGGAGAAAGCCTGCAGGATAAGATAGATAAGAAAGGGCCTCTCTCCCTGGAAGAAACAGCAAAGCTGATGAAACAGATGGCAAAGGCGATGATACATGCGGAAGAGAAAGGCCTGGTGCATAGAGATATTAAGCCTGATAATATCTTGATAACCTCTGAAGGGATGGCTAAGTTGGTTGACCTGGGATTGGCCAAGTTATCCTTTGCCCAGATGACCCGGATGACAGACACAGGGACCTCAATGGGTACTCCCTATTACATGGCTCCGGAGCAGGCAAGGGATTCCTCCCGGGCTGATAATAGAAGCGATATTTATTCTCTGGGAATTACCTTTTACTTTGCACTTACCGGGAGAGTGCCCTACGAGGGAAGTTCTGCGCTGGAGATTATGTTGAAACATGAGACTGATCCTCTGCCCTCCCTCCAGAAAATAAAGCCTGACATACCGCGTAGCCTCTCCCGCATAATTGAGAAAATGACGGAGAAAAAGCCGGAGAAGCGATACCAGAATGCGGTACAGCTTCTGAATGATTTGAACAAGGTCACTCTTGCTTCTCCCGCAAAGGAGCTGCCAACCAAGCCGAAAGCCCCGGTTTATACTGGTCCCACCTGGTATGTAAAAATGGGCCGGGGGGAGTGGGAAAAGGTCATACAGTTGAAGCATAGCCTTTTGCTGCAAGCCATAGAAAAGGGAGAAGTCAGGCCTGATTCCCTGGTAAGTTTAAATTCTCCCCATGCTTTTACTCTGGCGGTAAATTTCCCCAAATTGAAAGAAGCTTTTGACAAAAAGGAAAGAAGCAAACTGCAGAAGGTAGAAAGAGCCCCCGAGCTTGCCCAATTTCTGCATGATATAGATGCTAAGGCAAAATTGGCAAGAAGAAGGAAAAAAATAAAAAGAGTATTGAAAAAGATTGTTCTTTTGGGAATACTGATTACAGCAGCTATTCTTGCCTACAAAAACCTGGAATTCCTGAGAACACTAATCTCCAGGGTACTTAACCGCTAATCCTGGAGCGGATTATTGACGGGCTCTCCTCTTTAGATGTTCTAGCGCTTTACTCCTTGCAAGAAGAAGCCATTGCTTGCCCCAATTAACCGAAAAGGCGTATCAATTAAGTAGAAGAGAGGATACAGTATGTTCAGTGTTCTATTTAATAACTTCCACTTAAGAGAGGGAGAGGGCACAGCAAGCTGTGGGTTTTTAGATTTGAATACACAAGAAGGGCTGTTCTCACTCTCACTCTTACCCTTGCCACGGTATTGTAGGATTAAATAAAGCAACTCATTGAAAGCTAAAGTGAAAAAGGTATCAAAATAAGTGATTTTTAATTTCGCCATCCCTTTGGTTTCCAGGGACTTTTTTACTTCACGGGCATTAAGAAACTTTTCCGGGTCGTGGTCATCCAGGTGTCCTTTATCTACTCCCAGTTTGCGGAAGGTTATGAGCCTCAGGAACCAGTGCCAGGTGAAAAGTTGCCTTTTGTTCAGAGTATAAACAAGGAGTTTACCACCGGGTTTAAGTACTCGTACCATCTCTTCTAAGGCGGTTAAAGGTGATGAGAGATGCTCCAGCGTATCCAGTGAAATAACCAGGTCAAACGAATTGTCCCGAAACGGTAAAGATTCTGCATCGCCTACCCAATACTGATTAACTAGAGGGTTATAGAAACGGGCTATTTTTATTGCTTCTATGGAGATATCGAGACCTACTCCTTTCAAATCATAATGGGCACAAATCTTGTTTAGGATTTCTCCTCTGCCGCATCCTACATCCAGGACTGTTCCTTTCTTCTCAACCAATGCATCCAGTAAATTTCTCAGGGCAATAACCTTGAGGTTGCCGGCAATTTTTAGCCCCCAATTGTCTGTAGCTACTATTTGCGGAAGAGAAGGGTTGAGGGAAAATTCTCTCATGAATTGATCATAAGCTTCTTTCTGATGCCGTTTCCAGGGATCAGCTATCTCTTTATGAAAAATGGGGATATCATTCTCAATGTGGAAACTATTCCCACAATTTTCACATACGAGACTGCCTTCTTCCTCCTTTAATTTCCCCTTGCAACAGGGAGAAATCAGATAAGCTGGTAGATTCATTCTTCAGATGCTCCTTCTGTATCTATACAAATTTATGCTTTCCATCGGGTCTTGAGAAAGGCCGGGATGTGGGAAGCTTCCCGGGGGCCTAATAGGATTTCCCAGCCGGGCAATTCTTCCTCCAGCTCACCCACTATCTGGGCCACGTAGCCGGGAACGATGAGTTTGCGATGTTTAATTTTTTCCTCTATTTTCGTTTTCTTTACCAGCTCGGCAATGGTGTCCGCGTTGAACTTATCAGCTGCCCAGGCAGTAAGCACTGATAGCCCTTCAGAGTCCTGGACAAGTAGCCAGGAAGGAGTGCGGGAATTTTCTACTTCTCCTGAGACAATGAAGTAGGAAAGGGCAAAGTTCACGGTAACCAGAACCGGGGAATTTTCGTCGGGCTTGCCTATTTCATATACGCCCTCGGGTGTGGCCATTGGTCTTTGGGGATCGGTAAATATATTCAATCTTTCTAACAAGAGAGGAAAAAGGGTTTCTCCTGCAATATGGTTCATTACTACTGCGCTGGAATACTTGGCGATTAGTATGGAGGCATAAAGAGCTTCTTTGAGATAATCATCGGTCAGTCTTCCGGTAAAAGAAATTGTGGGATACCCAGGGTGCGGAATTTTTTTAATATGCTGACTCTTCTCAAACTTACCATGTCTCTGAACAATGTTCTTATTTCCCTGGCTCCCGTGTCCAGAACCAGGTCTTCCACGCCCATTTGTTTCACCTTCTCTACCAGGGGAATTAATTTTTCTATCCCTTCGGCTTTTACGGCCAGGGGTACATGAAATTCCTTAGCCAGTTTAGTCATAGCTGCAAGGTTGTCTTCTTCTGCCGCGTAGATAAGGGGGCGAGAATCCGATATTTCTTTTAGAACCTTTTCCAGGTTTTCGGGAGTTTTACTTACCAGAATCACTGCTTTCCGGGCGGATAGTGCTTTCCTTGCCAGTTCCAGGAATTTGCCTTTACCCTTATCTTCCACTGCTATCAGATTTGCTGCTATCAGATTTGCTTTTAGGGTCAGGCCCACCCGCTCGTATTCAAGGGTTTTAAGTCTGTTTATGCGTTCTTCTATTTCTTGCTCATTCATATCCTCTGAGATGAGGGTGCCTATTCCAGTGGGATTGTAGAAGGTCTTCTCATGGCGGAATAGCACTATCTCTCCTCCCAGTTTCAGCTCGGATTCACCCTTGCCAAGGGTGACGGTTTTTATGGGAGGAGCAGAAGATTCCTGCAGTTTTGCTTTGGATTCTTCGCTCACATCCGGGCACTTGTCCAGGGATACTTTTCCCATGGCCAGTTGCATGGCAAAGGCTAAGCAGGTGGGGAAGCCGCATTTTTTGCAGTTGGTTTTGGGCAGAAGTTTGAATATTTCCAGAGCATTCAGTCCCATTTTTCAACCTCCTTCAGTAATTGTACCCCTTTTATATTTTTTATTTTTCTATATAATTTCTCGTCAGCAGTAATAAAAGGGAAGTTTAATATCTCCGCAAGAGAAATAAAGCAACTATCGTAGAAGGTTATTTTGTATCTCTCGGCAAGGAGAAGAGTGTTTGTGGCTAATTCAGGTGTTAAGGAGTACACTTCCAAACCGAGAGCATATAAACTCTTCAGATATTCTTCTTTTTCTTCTACTTTTATATTTTTTTTGAGAGAGAAGGCATTCCCTATTTCATAAAAAACCAAGATAGGGATATGTATTCGTATCTCTCCTGTAGAAAACTTTTCCAGAAGATAAAGAGCTTCTTCTATATAAGGTTCGTCTTGGTGGCGATACCATTTGAATATTACGGAGGTATCCAAGATATAATTTTTCATTATTTGATGATTCTTTTATCTCGCATCTCTCGAATTATCTGGCTGGCTTCCTTTTCTCCCTTCCATTTATATGCATTCTTTCTTATATATTGGATAGCCTTTTTCCTCTCCAGGTTTTTCGCAGCAGAAGAAAAACCTCCATGTGTGACAAAATACTCTCTTAGAGATTCTCTTATTAGCTCACTTCTTGTGCGATGTTCTTTCTTAGCTAAAGTGTCTATCTCTTCTAAGAATTCTTGAGGTATAGAAATCATCACCTTACTCATATCGTCACCCCCCTGGGTAAATTTTATCACCAGGTATATAATGTTTCAATACTTTTTATATACTAAATCAGTGGTTCCATTTCCAGCGCAGGATGTTTTTTCTCCTGTAGGAAGGTAAGTATCTCTTCCTCGGTTACTCCTACTGTCTCATCGGCAATCATTTCCGGTAAATCAGGCATACCGATTTCTTCACATCTTTTGACCAGTCTATCCCAGATTTCTTCCTTGAGCATTTTAGGCATCCATACCAGTCTCTTGATGCCTCCCTCAGAAGCAATAAATTTCTTCTGGGTGATATTAAATTTTGAGTGTCCCAGGAATCCGGGGTTCTGTTTGCCTCCTCCAATGGTACCTGCCAGTGTGGTAAATTTCA
>JAADFP010000052.1 GCA_013152825.1 Caldisericota bacterium
ACAGTCTAAAGTCTATAGTCTAAATTATGCACTTTCTGGTAGAATATTAAGTACTGCCGGTGTAGCTCAATGGCAGAGCGCCTCATTCGTAATGAGGGGGTTGAGAGTTCGACTCTCTCCGCCGGCTCAATGAGTGCAGTAATAATAAATATTGGTTCGGAACTCCTTTCCGGAGATGTAATTAACAAAAATTTCCTCTTCCTTACCCAGAAACTGCAGGAAGAAGGAATAGATATTGTAGCTCAGATAATCGTGGGTGATGAAAGAGAACACCTCACTCGCATTCTCAAAGATTCTCTATCCCATTACTCGCAAATCTTCGTAACCGGGGGGCTGGGAGCAACAGAAGATGATATCACCCGGGAAGCAATCTCTTCTTCTGTCAATAAGCCCCTCGTTTTAGACAAAAAACTGCTTAAAGAGATAAAATCCCGCTACGAAAAGTGGGGGAAAAGGTTTCTTCCCGTGCACGAGAGAATGGCAAAAATCCCGGAGGGTGCCATCCCGGTAACAAACTATGTAGGAGCTGCTCCAGGCTTTTACCTGGAATGTGAAGGGCGTCAGATATTTGCCTTGCCCGGGGTGCCGGAAGAAATGCGGGATATGTGGGGCAGGATACGAACCTTCCTGGTACGGGAGAAGAATGTAATAATTAGAAAAAGAGTTTTGAAATGCTGGGGATTATCCGAATCCGAAGTAAACGGAAAAATCAAATCCTTCCTGGAGAAAGATAATCCCCGCCTCGGTATCACGGTGAACCCTTACGGAGTAGAAATCAGGATAAAAGCAAAGGGAGGAAGCCCCCGTCAGGCAGAAGAAATACTGGAAAAGGTAGAAAGAAACATTAAGGATACAATAGGAGACAATATCTATGCTGCCGATACTACAGACATGGAAAAAGTAGTGGGTATGCTGCTCACTCTTAAGAAGAAAAGCATAAGTTTGGCAGAATCGTGTACAGGAGGGCTAATTTCTCACCGCCTGACCAATGTCCCGGGCAGTTCACAGTATTTTACCGGGGGAATTATTGTCTACTCAAATAAGAGCAAAATAGAAAAACTGGGGGTAGATCCTGAAATCCTGGAAAAATACGGTGCAGTAAGCAAAGAGACCGCCAGGGAAATGGCAGTACGGATAAGAGAAAAAATGGGCACAGACCTGGGTATTGCGGTTACCGGGATAGCTGGTCCTGCGGGCGGTACGCGGGAGAAACCAGTGGGGCTGGTATATACAGCATTAAGCGAAGCGAACAATTGCTGGGTAGAGGAACACCGCTTCATAGGAGAAAGAATTTCTATAAAGATAAAGTCGTCTCAGGCTGCTCTTGATCTGGTACGCAGGTACCTACTGGAACTTCTTAAAAAGTAATTGTTTCTCAGGCTCAGGGATTAGCGAGAATGCAGGATATGTCTTAGTCTGTAGACTGGGAGAAGCAGTGAACAGTAAGGTGTAAGGCGTGAGTAGTAGATGAGTTGTGAGTTCCGAGTTGTTAGTTGTAAGTTCCGCCCCGACTTAATTAGACTGTAGACTTTAGACGATAGATATTAGACTGGGGAAGCTCAGATACAGGATGCAAGATACATGATAGTGGATTTCCGCTTTCGCAGGAATGACAAAAGAAAAAATGCAGTAGAAGGAAGCACAAAGACACAGCGGGAAGATGAGTGGAGGAGGACGGTAGACGGAGGACGAGCAACGTTTCCAGCGGCGCAACCGCAACCGATTTCGAGTTAGACGTCAGAGTGAACAATGAGCTGGTAGCCTGGGAGAAAGTTTTGGATTTGTGATTTAGGGTTTATTTTGAGTTTAGGGTTTTGGATTTAGGGTTTATTTTGATGCCAGCTCTCCTGTCATACCTGCGTAAGCAGGTATCCAGGAGAATTAAACCGGGTGAAACTGGTAACTCAGCACTCTTTTAGGACACCGAATATCCGTCCCATTTTGGGTATAATTAGCCCCAGCGAAAAGTAAAAGTAATAGCCCTAATTTAGAAACAAGTGAAAACCTACTTAGAGATAAGGCGCAGCTTCCCAGCATACTGGTTCTACCATATAAGCAAATCTCTCAGGCTTACTCCAATCTCCTGCCCAGAGAAGCTTTTAATAAATCACAGAACTTGACCCCTTTCAACGCTCCCAGCTCTCCTACTATCTTTTCGACTTCTCTTGCTTTACCTTTAATTACCGTCAATTCCAGGCAGTTATCCTTGTCAAGGTGAATATGCTGGGTGGAAATTATGTGTGAAATATGGTGGTGTTCTATTTCCATCAGCTCTTCTACAAGTTCTCTCTTGTGATGGTTATAAACGAGCAGCACCCCTCCAATAACCTCTTCCCCTTCTTCCCATTCCTCCTGGACCAGTGATTTCCTTATCAGGTCAGCGATTGCCTTGGAACGATTTGTATAGCCTTTTTTCTTTATGTACCTGTCAAATTTATCTCTCAGGCCTTCAGGAATGGAGACGCCGAATCTTACCAGCTCTTTCTTCATTCTTTTCCCGAATATCCTTTCCAGCTAAGTTTTTTTCGCAAAAGATGGTAAAAATTTAACCGGGCAAAACGCAGAAGCAAGGTATCAAAAGAAGCACTTTCTATTTTAATGGGGACATTGGTTTCTGCCTCCCTGCCTACCTGGCCATCGCATACCACGGATACTCCACCCGGGCTTAAACAGGATATTTCTACCGAGGAAGAAGCAGGGACAATTAAGGGGCGATGCGAGAGAGTATGAGGGCATACCGGGATTATTATCATTCCCTCTACTTCCGGATGCAGGATAGGTCCTCCGGCAGAAAGCGAGTGACCGGTGGAACCAGTAGGAGTAGAAATAATTAAACCGTCCGCAGAAAATGTGGTAAGGTATTCCCCGTTAATAGAAACCTTTAACTCAATTATTCTAAAGGGATTCTTTCTTAGTACAACACTGTCATTCAAAGCAAAAAAACTTTCCCCTTTTACTTCTGTGCTTAAGCCTCTCCTTCTCTCCAGAGAAAAATTTTTCTCTTTCAGGCGAGATATCAATCCGGGAAAATCCTCCATGCTGGTCTGGGTGAGGAACCCCATTCTCCCCATGTTTACCCCCAGCAGAGGGATATTCTTATCTCCCACCAGGCGGGCTCCCCTTAACAGCGTGCCATCTCCTCCCAGGGTAATAAGATAGGAAATTTTAGCCAGGAATTCCTCTTTGCCCAGTCCTAACTGGGATAGATTACAGCTTTGGGCTTCTTCCTGGAGCAGGAAACAGCCAAAACCATTTTTCTCCAGTAAGTCTACTATAGTACGAATACTTCCTACAGTTTTTGCCTTAGAAGTATTTAAGATGATTCCGATATAAGTTGTTTTATCCATTTTTCCTTTCTTGCCCGGCGGCATTTTTCTGCTCTAATTATACACCGGATATCCTGAATAGCTTCCTCAATCAACCTGTTTACCACCAGGTAATCGTAATCCTGATAAAAGCTTAATTCCTCTTTGGCCCGCTTTAGTCTCTTTTTGATTTCCTTCTCGCTTTCTGTGCTTCTCTTTAGTAATCTCCGCTCCAATTCTTTCCAGGAAGGCGGAATAAGAAAGATAAACACTGAAGGGAGATTGCATTCCTTAATTTTCCTGGCACCCTGCACATCAATATCCAGCAGAAGTATCTTCCCTTTTTGAATATTTTCTTCAATAAAATCCCTGGGCGTTCCGTAAAAGTGCCCATGCACTTCTGCCCACTCTATGAACCTGTTTTCTTTGACCAGCTGCAGGAACTTTTCCCGGGAAACAAAGTAATAGTCTTTGCCCGGCACCTCTTCCCGGCGGGGTAAACGGGTAGTATAAGACACCGAGTAGCAAATGTCTTTCTCGCACTTAAGAATTTCTTCTCTTAGAGTAGTCTTTCCTCCTCCAGATGGAGAAGAGATAACTACAAGAAATCCCTTACTCACTCATTTTCTCCATAATTTCCTGTAGTTCCTCGGGAAGAAGGGGCGAAAGGAAAAGGTAGGAAGGGGTAATCACCAGTGAACGTGTTCTCTCTCCTCCTGTGGCATCTATTATTTTCCCACTTTTTTTCAGGTCTCGCACCATTTTCTGGATGGGTTTGGAATTGTACCTTACTATACCAACTATTCTACCCTGATTAACAAAATTACCTTTTCCTATGGGGACAAATTCAAACGACATTTCTCAATTGTTCTCTTATACTGTTAATTTCCATTTTTATATGCACCATTCTATGAGAGAATTTGGCCTCCTGAATCTTGGCTGATATTGCATTAGCTTCCCTTAACATCTCCTGAGTAAGAAAATCCATTTTTAAACCGGAAGAATTTTTCTTTTTCAACTCGCGAAAGATAGCTATAAGATGAGATTTAAAGCGGGTTATCTCTTCGTTAACATCCGGGATAGACTCTTCTCCCAGAGATAGGAACTCTTTTTCTCTCTTTTTATTCTCTTTTTCAATCTCTTTGAGAATATTTCTTATCCTGCTAAACCGGTTAAAAATATCATTATAAAGAATTTTACCTTCCTCTTCCCGCATTGTTTTAAGCTCACCTAATGCAGTCTCAATTTCCCGCAGTATAATCTTTTTCCGCGAGGAGAAATTTTTAATTCTGGTGTTCAATATACCGGGAAAGGAGAGGATAAATTGGGCAGAGACGGGAAAATGCTTATTGCTTTTATTCTCTACCTCTCCCAGGATATCCAGATATCTTTTTAATATCTCCCAGTTTATATTTATATCCAGAGCCTGGGAAGATTTTTCCCACTCTAACCGCAAAATTATCAATCCCCGCTTTAATCTCTTTTCAATAATCTTCCTTATGGGAAATTCCATGTTTGCCAGCTCTTCCGGAAGATAAAGCCGGGTCTCAAAATGGCGATGATTGAGCGAGGTAAGAGTAACACAGAACGAACCGTAGGGAGTATTAAAAGTATGCTCGGAAAAACCGGTCATACTCTCCAGCACAATATAGCCCTCACTTTTAGCCCTTAGCTACATCTTCTACCAATAACTAAGGGGAAACTCCTCTGCATCACGATACAGGCAAAACTTAAAACTAAACACTAAGAACTCGGAATTTATTATATAATACGATGGCTTTTTAACTTCTCCAGCAATTTTGCCACTTTTTCTTCCGTATTCTCCCCCTCTATCATCTCTCCCTTGGGTCGGGGCGGAGGACTGAAAATACGTATAACCTGGGTGGGAGAGCCTTTCAGCCCCACCTCCTCTTCCTTCACCTTCAGCTTTTCCAGATTCCAGTGAAGAATCTCCTGCTTGCGCGCTTTCAAAATCCCCCTCATGGAAGCAAAACGGGGTTCATTTATCTCTTTGGTTACCGTAACAGCACAGGGAAGTTTCGCTTCCAAAACCTCGTATCCTTCCTCCAGGACCCGTTCCACTTTTATTTTTCCATCCAGGATTTCAATCTTGCGGGCATAAGTGATGAGGGGTATGGCAAGGAGCTCCGATACTTCCGGTCCTACCTGCGCAGTATCTCCATCTATTGCCTGCTTACCAAAGAGAATTAAGTCGTAGTCGCCTATAACCTCAATCGCCCTGGTTAAAGCAACAGAAGTAGCCCAGGTATCTGAGCCGGCAAGTTTGATATCGCTAAGCAGGATAGCCTCATCAGCCCCCATGGCCAGGGTTTCCCTTAAGGCATTCTCTGCCTGGGGAGGGCCCATGGTCATAACCGTTACCTTACCTCCCAATTTCTCCTTGATTCTCAAGGCCTCCTCAACGGCATTGCTATCAAAGGGATTGATAATAGAGGGTATCCCGGTTCGATTCAGAGTGTTGCTTTCCGGGTTGATGGTAACCTCGTGTAAGTGCTCAGTATCAGGGACCTGTTTTATGCAAACAATAATATTCATTTGTACTCTTTCAATACTTTTAAAGCAATAATGTTCTTCTGTATTTCACTTGTTCCTTCAATAATTTCAAATAGCTTGGCTTCTCTCATTAGCCTTTCTACTGGATAATCAGTAGTATAACCGTATCCACCGAATATCTGCACTGCCTTAACCGTGGAATCCATGGCTACCCGGGAAGCATAATACTTGCCCATGGAAGCCAGCTTCTCAAACGGTTTCCCCTGATCTTTCAACCAGGCTGCTTTATAGAGAAGCAACCTGGCGGCTTCTATCTCTGTGGCCATGTCTGCCAGTAAATGCTGCACAGCCTGGAAAGAAGCAATAGGCTTCTCAAACTGCACTCTCTCGCGGCTATACTTTACTGCCTCTTCCAGCGCCCTCTGAGCTACACCAAGCGCTCCTATACCCACACCAATTCTTCCCGCTGCAAAGGTATCCATGGCCACTTTAAAACCCGCACCCTCACGCCGTAAAAGGTTTTCCTCCGGGATTTCACAATCTTCCAGGACTAACTCAACATTGGGTAATCCCTTGAAGCCCATCTTGTCGAAATGCTGTCCTATGGTGAAACCGGGAGTATCCTTCTCCACTATAAAAGCAGAAAGCCCACGTGCCCCCCGGGAAGGGTCAGTACTGGCAATAATCACATATATATCCGCCTCTCCTCCGTTGGTAATAAATATCTTCCTTCCCGTCAAATAATACTTACCATTTTTCTTTACTGCCTGGGTCTTCACACTGCCTGCATCAGAACCAGCTTCTGGTTCGGTAAGGCCAAAAGCTCCTATGGAATCTTTTGCCAGGCGGGTAAGATACTTCTTCTTCTGTTCCTCATTACCAAAAGCCATAATGGGGTAAACACAAAGTATATTTGCTCCAAAGGAAAGTCCCGTGGTAGCACAGGCTTTTGATATCTCTTCTGCTATAACACTCCAGGTAAGAAACCCCATGTCCAATCCACCGTATTCCTCCGGTATAACCAGGCCAAAAAGATCCATACTGGCCAGCAACATAAGCCGGGGAAACCTTCCTTCCTTCTCCACCTGTTCTGCCTGAGGAGCAATCTTTTCACTACAAACTTTTTTAACCTCTTCCAGCATCAACTTTTGCTCTTCGTTCAATTCAAAATCCATTCTTACCTCCCTTATCCCTGAAATTTCCTGAAGACCAGGGTAGCATTATGGCCACCAAAACCAAAAGCGTTGGTAACCACCACCTTGACTTCTTTCTCTCTGGCCTGGTTAGGCACATAATCCAGGTCGCACTCTGGATCAGGATATTCATAATTTATGGTGGGATGTATCACACCCTTATATATAGTAAGGCAGCAGGCCACGCTCTCTATGGCTCCGGATGCTCCCAGTGTATGCCCGATCATGGATTTAGTGGATGAAATGGGAATCTTCCTGGCATATTCCCCAAACACTCTTTTTATGGTGAGGGTTTCCACCTTGTCATTCAAAGGAGTGGAAGTTCCGTGGGCATTTATGTAATCCACCTCTTCCGGCGAAATTTTTGCATCCCTCAGGGCATTTTGCATACTCAAAAACTGCCCTTCCCCCTGGGGCTCCGGCGCAGTGATGTGGTAGGCATCAGAGGTCATTCCAAAGCCAAGAATCTCTGCATAAATTTTCGCCCCTCTCTTCTTGGCTCTCTCCATCTCTTCAAAAATAAGCACTCCCGCTCCTTCACCCATGACAAAACCATCCCTCTGGCGGTCAAAGGGCCGGGAAGCCTTCTCTGGTGCATCATTGCGGGTAGAAAGAGCCTTCATGTTGCAAAATCCTGCCAGGCCCAGGGGTGTTATAGCCGTTTCACTCCCGCCGCTTATCACTACCTCCGCATCTCCCCTCTGAATAGCACGAAAAGCCAGCCCCATAGCATGAAGGGAGGAGGCACAGGCAGTGGAAACAGACAAATTGGCCCCCTGCAATTTATGCCGGATAGAGATATGGGCAGGAGCAATATCTGTAATCAACATAGGAATGAGAAACGGAGAAACCCTCTCCGGCCCCTTTTCCAGTAGAATAGAGTGCTGATTTTCAATAGTCATCAGCCCCCCTATTCCACTTCCCATGATCACGCCCCAGTTATCATGCTTATCTTCTTCTTTATCCAGGCCGGCATCAATCAGGGCTTCCTCTGCCGCGTATATGGCGAAATGGGTAAAGCGGTCCATTCTCCTGATTTCTTTGGGGGCAAGGTACTTGCCCAGATCAATCTCTTTTACCTCAGCGGCGATGCGTGTAGGAAAAGGTGAAGGGTCAAAGAGAGTTAATTTACCCACACCGCTCTTACCCTCACAGAGAGCAGCAAAAAAGCTCTCCGGTTCATTACCCAGAGCACTTACCACTCCCAGCCCTGTAATAACTACTCTGTTCATTTTTCTATATGCTCTTTAATATATTCAACAGCTTCTCCTACTGTTCTTATATTCTCTGCATCCTCATCAGGGATTTCCAGGTCGAATTCCTCTTCCAGCGCCATTACCAGCTCTACAGTATCCAGGGAATCTGCTCCCAGATCATCCACGAAAGAAGCATTTAACTTAACCTGGTCTTCTCTTACCCCTAGTTGATCCACGACTATTTTCTTCACCCTTTCTTCTATACCCATAACATACCTCCTTTTACTGCAATAAATCTCCCGTGAATATTATCAGGAGTCTGCCAATTTTTCAAGATTACACCCAAAAATGTGTTAATATATTACCACATGCGGGAGGCTTTTTTCTACGAAAAACTAAAAGATAGTAAAGTAAAGTGTCATCTCTGCCCCCATGAATGCATAATAGGAGCAGGGAAAAGGGGAATATGCGGGGTAAGAGAAAACAAAAACGGCATTCTCTACTCTTTAAGTTACGGGAAATTGGTAGCAGAAAACCTGGATCCTATTGAAAAGAAGCCGTTATTCCACTTTCTGCCAGGAAGCCTTTCTTATTCCATAGCTACCGTGGGATGTAATCTCCGCTGCCTGCACTGTCAGAATGCTGAAATATCCCAGTTCCGCGCCGAGATTATCCCGGGCAAAGAAAGAACCCCGCAGGAAGCCCTTGAGATAGCATTAAACCATGGGGCAAAAAGCATTTCTTATACCTATACAGAGCCCACGATATTCTTTGAGTTTGCTTATGAGCTGGCAAAGCTTGCCCACGCTAAAGGCCTAAAAAACAACTTTGTTACCAATGGATATGCCACCCGGGAAGCCTGGGAGAAAATTGCTCCCTACCTGGACGGAGCAAATGTAGACCTTAAATCGTTTCGGGAGGATTTTTATCGGAAAATATGCGGAGCACAGTTAAAACCTGTCCTGGAAAGTATAACCTTGCTTAAATCACTGGGGATATGGATAGAAGTTACCACTCTCCTCATCCCTACCCTCAACGATTCCGAGGAAGAATTGAGAGATATAGCCCGTTTTATCGCTTCTCTGGATAACAGCATACCCTGGCATGTTACAGCCTTTTATCCCCACTACAAATTAATTCAACTTCCTCCTACCCCGGCCAAAAAACTTTTCCGGGCACGGGAGATAGGACTGGAGGAAGGACTAAAATATGTATACGTGGGAAATATTTTAGGGGGAGAGGGCGAGAATACGTACTGCAGTCGATGTAGCACTCTTCTGATTAGAAGGAGAGGTCTCTCTGTAACTCACATGGCTCTTAGCCAGGGGAAATGCAAAAAATGCGGGAAAGCACTGGAAGGAGTGTTTCTATAGACTTTAGACTATAGACTTAAGACTATAGACTGGAAGGAGTAGTTAGTAGCGAGTAGATAGTAGCGGGTAGTGAGGGGACAAGAGAAAGGCACAGAGGGGGAGGAGAAGAAGGAGGTTGGGTATCCTGGGGGGGATTTTATCCTGACCTCCATGTGGCGGCTTGAGTTTATTATTTTGGATTTTGGGTTTATTTAGGGTTTTAGGTTTTGTATTTAGGGTTTATTCCGACACCAGCCCTGCTGGTCATGCCCGCGAAAGCGGGCATCCAGAGGAGCGCATGTGCATATCTTGGCAGGC
>JAADFP010000053.1 GCA_013152825.1 Caldisericota bacterium
GCTTGCGAAAGTTGCATACTTTGACCTGCAGGCAATATTTGGAGGGAGCAAATAAGTCCCGGGGTATTCTCATCACCTTTGACGATGGTTTCAGGGATAATTATGAGTTTGCCTTTCCTCTGCTTAAAAAGTTTGGTTTTACAGCTACAATATTCCTGGTAGTGGGTGATGTAGGAAAAAAGATTGCCTGGGAGGAATCCGAAGAACAATATCCCGAAGAATTACTCTCCTGGGATCAAATCCTGGAAATGCACGATTATGGCATAGACTTCCAGGTGCATGGATTTACCCATAGGCACATGGAGAGATTAAGTGCTGGCGAGTTAAAGCAGGAACTTAAGACTGCGAAGGAAATCCTGGAGGAAAAACTGCACAAGGCAATAGAATTTTTAGCCTACCCTTACGGTACCTACAGCAGCCTGGTCAAACAAGTGGCACGGGAATGCGGATACCGGGCGGCATTTACCACCTGGAAAGGGCAGGGGCGGGATAACTATGAAATCAGGAGAATGGGCATAAAATATAACCACAGCTTGATAAAATTTATACGCTATGTAGAATGGGGAAAGAAGAGAAAATGAAAAAGAAGGAGAGTCTGGTAAGCCCAAAGGGCAGCGGGATTCCTCACCTGTACACCGATTTTCTGGTAGTAGGGAGTGGGGTGGCGGCATTGCGCTGTGCCATTAAACTATCTGAATATGGCAAGGTGCTGCTCATCACCAAGGGAAAGCTTATCGATTCCAACACTTTCGAGGCCCAGGGCGGAGTAGCTGTGCCAAAGTCATTGGAAGATACTTCCTCCCACTTTGCCGATACCCTGAAAGCAGGCAGAGGGCTTAACAATCCAGAAGTAGTAAAAATACTGGTAGAAAAGGGCAGGGAAAGAGTAGAAGAGTTAGTGAGATGGGGAGCCACCTTTGATACAAAGGGAGGGGAATTTCACCTTACCCGGGAGGGAGGACATTCCCGCAACCGCATACTCCATGCTGGAGGCGATGCTACGGGCAGAGAGATTTCGCGGATAGCGAGAGTTATGGTTACCCCCAATATCTCCTTTTCGGAATTTACCTTTGCCGTAGATTTACTGGTGGAGAGAGATGCCTGTCTGGGTGTGCTGGGCTTCCGGGAAAAGGAAGGGTTTATCGCCATTCTGGCCAAAAAGACCATCCTGGCTACTGGTGGAGCAGGGCAGGTTTATAGAGAAACTACCAATAATCAGGTAATCACGGGCGATGGCATTGCTATGGCCTATCGGGCTGGCTGTGAGGTTATGGACATGGAGTTCATGCAGTTTCACCCTACTGCATTGTACATTGCAGGAGCAGCCCGCTTGCTGCTTATTTCAGAGGCGGTAAGAGGAGAAGGGGGAGTCTTACGAAACAAGTTCGGAGAAGCCTTTATGAAAAAGTATCATCCGGAAGGAGACCTCTCGCCACGGGATATTGTGGTAAGGGGGATATTTGAAGAGATGTTACAGACAAAAACTACCCATGTATATCTGGATGTTACCCACATTCCCTTTAAAAAGCTGAAAGAGAGATTCCCCCACATTATCCAGGCCTGCAAGGATGTAGGCGTGGATGTAAGATATGCTCCCATACCGGTTAGGCCGAGTGCACATTATTTCATGGGGGGAGTACGTGTGAATGACAGAGGTGAGACCAACCTGGAAGGCCTCTATGCTTGCGGTGAATGTGCGTGCTCCGGGCTGCATGGCGCAAATAGGCTGGCTTCTAACTCGCTGCTGGAAGGGTTGGTATTTGGAGAAATTGTAGGGGAGCAGGCAGGCAGCACCCTGCAGAAGAGCTATTATCCCAGGAGAAGAATTCCCTACGGTGATATTTACCCGGGAGGAAGCCATTTATCCCTGGACCTGCAGGATGTAAAAATGTCATTAAAAAGTCTAATGTCAAGGCATGTAGGAATAATCCGGGACGATGAAAGCTTACAGGAAGCAGAAGAACGGATTCGTTTCTGGTGTGGATATATTATGAGGCGGGAATTTTTCTATCCGGAAGGTTGGGAGCTACAGAACCTGCTCACCGTCGCCCGGCTGATAGTGCATGCGGCTAAGATAAGGGAAGAAAGCCGGGGCGTCCATTACCGCAGTGATTATCCGGAGGAAAAAGATTCCTGGAGAAAACATATAGTGTTAAGTAAAGACAAGGGGGTAAAAATTGTTGGAAAATAACGGAATTTACGAGAGCAACCTAGACATCCCTCTTTTAAAAAAAGGCAAAGTGCGCGATATCTACGACCTGGGGGATGCATTACTTATCGTTGCTACAGACAGGATATCTGCCTTCGATGTAGTCCTTCCCACTGTAATACCAGATAAAGGGAAAATTCTTACCCAGATTTCCTGTTTCTGGTTCAAGACAACCTCTTCCATAATAAAAAACCATGTAATTACCTGTAAAGCCGAAGAGTTTCCTCCCCTGTTAAAGAAACACGCGCAAATGCTGGCAAAGAGAAGCATGCTGGTAAAAAAGGCGGAGATTATTCCCATAGAATGCGTGGTGAGAGGGTACCTGGCAGGAAGTGCCTGGAAGGAATACATTAGTACAGGAACAGTACAGGGGATAAAATTGCCCGCTGGTTTAAAAGAAGGGGATAAGCTTCCTCAGCCTATCTTTACTCCCTCCACCAAGGAGGAAGGTGAACATGACAAGCCCCTTACCTGGCAGGAAACGGAGGAAATCATAGGGAAGGAGAAAACAAAAATCTTGCAGGAAACATCCCTGAAAATATACCAATTTGCTGCCCACTATGCAGAAGAAAAGGGCATCATCATTGCGGATACAAAGTTTGAGTTGAGTTCGGCGAGAGAGAAAGTGAAATAATCCTGGTGGACGAACTCCTCACCCCGGATTCTTCCCGCTTCTGGCCTAAAGAAAACTGGGTGCCGGGAGAGAAACAGGAGGATTTTGACAAGCAGGTAGTAAGGGATTACCTGGATTCGCTGGATTGGGATAAGACCCCTCCCGGGCCGACTCTTCCCGAGGATATTGTGGAATTAGCCAGGGCAAGGTACCTGGAAGCTTACCGGAGAATAATAGGGAAATCCCCGGAATTATGAGATATCTTCTGGTTGTTCTTCTTGTGTTTGCCTTCTTCCTGCCTTCTTTCGCAGAAGAGTGGCATTACGTGGTTAAATGGATGGGGATAAAAGTAGCCCGCATGAATGTAAAAATAGAAGAGCAATCTTCCTCGGTGCAGATGAAAGCAAATCTGAGAACCGTGGGCCTTTTCAGCCTTACCCGTCGCATAAATGACAGCATGGAAAGCACCTGGGATAAAGAAAAGCGAGAACTAAAATACTTCAAGGAAGTGCTGAACGAAAGAAGCTACCATTACAGCGAAGAAGTGATTTTTAAAGAGGGAAAGGCATACAAGGGCAATAACATAACGCCGATTCCTCCCAATACTTATGACCCTCTGGCACTTTTCTACTCCCTGCGCTACATTTCCCCGGAGAAGAAGGAATGGCAGTATAATCTTTACGTGCACGGGAAGGTTAGAGCAATAAGCTTGATAGTGCTCAAAGAAGAGAGGCTAAAAATTTATAACGATTACTTCCAGACGATTAAAGTGGTGCCGCGGACAAATTTTAAGGAATTAGAAGGAGCGGCAAGAAAAGTGAAAAAACTGGAGTTATGGTTGGCAGGCGAAAAACGAGTGCCTGTTTTAATGGAAATGAAGAGTAGTTTTGGCCGGATAACCTTCCTGCTGGAAAACCGGAAGCAGTTCGTACAGGATAGCAAGCAGTGAACAGGGGGAAATTATGAGAGGAGAAGGATACTGGAAAAGATTTATCGAGACCCTGCACCGCTTGCACGAGGAGAAGATAAAGAAGAATGTCTCCTGTCTGTTTGCTGAGCGGGAATTATTCCGCATGATTGCAGAATCGTTGAAGATAGGTATCGCAGTGACTGATGCAAAGGGCGGGGTGGTTTACGTTAACCCGGCTGCCTTGCGTATAACAGGGGGAGAAGGCAGGGAAGGGGACGTGTTCCCCTTGTGGGAAACCCTAAAAAAAGAAGAGAGAGAAGAAGGGGAGGTGAAAATAGATGGCGCAACTCCCCGCTACCTCTGGTTCTGGAAAACCGCCTGGGCGGAAAACATTCTCTTTTCCTTCCTGGATATAACAGAACAGAAACAGCGGGAAGAGGACAGGATATGGAAAGATAAATTTTCCTCTTTTCAGTATCTTGCCGCCGGGGTGGCGCATGAGCTGGGGAATCCCCTTAATGCTTTAAAAATCCACGCTGATCTTATGGAGAGAATGATGAACAAGGGGGAGGAGGAGAAAGCCAGGGAGCATCTCCGGGTGATTAAAGAGGAGATTCTCAGGCTGGAAAGCATCGTGCAGGATTTCCTGGACGTACTAAGGCCGATTCATCTATCTTTGAGTGAAATGAGAGTGGAAGAAGTGATAAAATCTACCCTGGAGTTGTTCTTACCTGCCATGCAGGAGAAAGGAGTTATTTGTGAAATCAAGCTCTCTGAATCCACTCCTCCGCTTTTGCTGGACAGGGAGAGATTAAAACAGGCATTGATAAATATTCTTAATAATGCTCTACATGCTACGGGAAGAAACGGGAAGATCGTAGTGAGCACGGGCGAGCAGAAAGGTTTTGTACATATTGTGATAACAGACGATGGAGAAGGCATCCCGGCCAGTGCCCTTGCCCACATCTTCGAACCATTTTTTACTACCAGAGAGAAAGGCATGGGTTTGGGGTTAACCATTACTCAGAGAATAGTTAAGGCGCATGGGGGCAGTATAGAGGTAAAAAGCAAACCCGGAAAAGGAACCATTACCACCATATCTCTTCCCATAAAGCGTACGCAGGTTCCACTTCCGGCAAAGAGGCAGGTATGAAAGGTTTATTACTTTTAGTGGAAGATGACCAGAATGCCCGGGAAGGGATGAGGGCGGCCCTGGAGGAGGAAGGTTATCAGGTCATTGGTAAAGAGGATGCGCAGGGAGCCATTGAAATACTAAAGAGGGAAAAAGTAGATTTACTGATAACCGACCTCCGCCTGCCCGGCATGGATGGGCTATCACTGCTTAAAAAGACTCAGGAGGTTTCCCCGGCCACCTTAATTATCATAATCACGGCCTATGCCACCGTAGAAAACGCGGTGGAAGCGATGAAAGAGGGAGCCTATGATTACGTTACCAAACCCATAAATCTGGATAGATTCTTGCTGTTGATAAAGAGAGCAGTAGCAGAAAAAAAACAGAGAGAAGAGTACCAGATTCTGAGGGAAAAGTACGAGACTTTGAAAAGACAGGTAGAAGAACGGCACAGCTTTGAAAGTCTTATTGGTGCCTCTCATAAAATGCGGGAAATATTTCAGACCATTTTACAAATCGCTCCTACCCGCGTGCCGGTGCTCATTCAGGGAGAGAGTGGAACAGGCAAGGAGCTTATTGCCCGCGCGCTTCACGCCAGAAGCAACAGGAAAGATAAACCATTCATTGCTGTCCATTGTGCTGCATTGGCCACGACCCTGCTGGAGAGCGAGCTTTTTGGCCACGAAAAGGGCGCATTTACTGGAGCAGTGGAAAGTAAGCCTGGCAGGTTCGAGCTTGCCAATCATGGCACGCTTTTCCTGGACGAGGTAAGCGAGATAGACCCAGCAGTGCAGGTGAAATTACTCAGGGTCCTGCAAGAACAGGAATTCGAGAGGGTGGGTGGGGTAAAAACCATCAAGGTAGATGTAAGGGTGATAAGTGCTACAAACGTACGTTTGGAAGAAAAGGTAAAAGAGGGAAAATTCAGGGAGGACCTTTATTACCGTTTAAAAGTAATTACCCTGAATATACCTCCCTTGCGAGAGCGGAAGGAAGATATCCCGCTTTTGGTGCATGCTTTTATCAAAGAAGCCAACGAGGCTAACAAGAAAAAGATAAAGGGGATAACTTCGCGCGCCCTGACTTTTCTAATAAACTATTCCTGGCCAGGAAATGTCAGGGAATTAAAGAACGTTATAGAAAGCATGGTGGTTCTGGCCAAGAAAGATATTATCTCGGCCGCGGATATCCCGATATATATAAAGGAAGAGCTGGAGAGCAAGGAAGCTGTTGTCCCGGTTAAGCTCGAGGGGTCCTGGGCAGAGATAGAGAAGACACTAATCTTCGCCGCGTTGAGGTATGCGGAAGGAAACAAATCCCGTGCTGCCGATTTGCTCGGGCTGTCGCGGAGAACCCTTTACCGGAAACTTAAAGAGTTGGAAATAGCCGGGTAAACTATTATTATGGAAAACAGCCAGTTACTTTATACTGAATTAGGAGATTTGGTTATAGTGAGGGTGGAATGTAAAGGCACCTGGGTAGAGAGCAAAGCGTTCCTGGAATTTGCCAAAAGAAAGATAAAAGAAGGGAAAAAGGTTATAGTAGATTTGAGTAACTGCAAGCTTTTAGACAGCACTTTCCTGGGAAGCCTGGCTTATCTTGCCTTAAAAAGGGGTAAAATAGAAATTTTTAAGCCGGGTAAAGCGATAAAAAGGGCCATACAAACTCTGGGGCTGGGAAAGATTATTAAGGAGATAGATATCCCCGTGGGAGAGGGAAAGAAAGGCGTAGTAGAGAAGAAGCTCTCTCCTCCCGAAGCAGAAACAATTCTCCTGGCGCATAAAAGCCTGGTGAAAGCTCACCCCGGAAACCTGCCGGAATTCAAAGACCTCATAGAAATGATGGAGAAAGAAATTGAAAAAAAATAAAACCTGGGTGGGAATAGGCCTGGGGGTATGGCTTCTGTACCTGGTAGTAGAATTGCGCCAGCATCCTGAGGCGCTTGCCCTTTCAGTGATTGCTTTCCTGGTTTTTGTTTTCCTGGCCTGGCGTTTGCACAAAGTGGAAAAAGAACTTAATTATGCGGAACGAGAAAAGGAAAGCCTCTCCCTTAAACTTGAGGATAGAGAAAAAATAGCAGAGATTTTCGAAGAAATTAGCGAGATGTACGATATATTCGTAGAGAAAATAGATTTTGAGAGCCTGGTTAAGAAAACCGCAGACTTTGTGGGCAGAATTCTGGAGGCGGACCTGGCCATGGTAAAAGTATTTATACCGGGAGTAGTAGATAAAGAAGTAATTGTAGGGGATGAAACCATTAAAATCCCCCCGAAAATTGTGAAAGTACTCCTCAAACAGCGCAAAGACATGTTTATTGAAGATGTTACCCATTATCCACCCTTTAACCTGCTGTCAGAGCAAAAATTTTCCAAGGTAATTTCCTGCCCTTTGCATACCAAGGCCTCTACCTATGGGTTTATCGTGGGGTTCAACAGAGAGAGAAGGTTTACCAATATGCAGCAATTTTTGCTCACCAATTTTGCTCACCACATTTCATTACTGGTGGAAAATGCACAACTGCTGGAAAGGATTAAAGAAACCACGCTTAAAAGAGAAAGGGATGGCATTTTAGACCTCAGAAAACTCCAGGAGAAGATTTCCATAGAGAAAAAAGTAGAAGAGAGAGAGATGGAGTTGGCCCGCGAGATACAGAAAAAACTGCTTCCTTTCCCCCTGCCGGAAGTCCCGGGTGTAGAGCTCCATGCAATCTCCCGGGCCTCTTTTGAGGTGGGTGGTGATTATTTTGACGTTTTTCCCCTGCGCAAGGGAAACTGGGGGATTGTTATGGCGGATGTATCGGGTAAGGGTGTACCTGCTTCTCTTATTATGGTTATGCTGCGAACGGCACTGCGTACTTTCCCACACCCGGTAAAAGAAGACCCCTTGCGCTGTATAAAAGAGATAAACAGGTACATTTACCGGGAAACCGAGGAAAATATGTTTGTATCGCTTATCTATCTTATCTTTTTACCAAAAGAAGGCAAGCTGCGCTTTGTTAATGCTGGGGGAGAAATGCCTCTTCTTTACCGGAAGGATGCCCACACCATAGAGGAACTTTCCAGCGAGGGTATGGTAGTAGGGCTTCTACCGGACTGGGAATATGGCGAAGTTAAAGAGATTATGCTGAAAAAGGACGACCACCTGCTTCTTTATACCGACGGCGTCATAGAGGCGGCAAGCCCACAGGGAGAGCTTTATGGCGAGGAAAGGCTGAAAAGCTTTCTGGAGAAAAAGGGAAAATTACCACCGCAGGTATTCTTAAAAGAACTGGAAATGGAAGTAATGGGTTTTTCCTGGAATAAACCTCTTGCAGACGACCTAACCCTTCTGGCCATAAGGAGAAAATAATGATGAAAGCAATAGGATTGGATTTAGGAGGGACATTTATAAAAGTAGGGCTGGTGGATGAGACCGGCAGAATTTTGAGGAAGAACCAATTGCCCACCCGGGGAGAAGAAGGAAGAAACGTAGTACTTGCCCAGATGGAAAAAGCGGTGCGAGAAATCCTGGAGAGTGGGATAACGGGGATAGGCATAGGGACCCCGGGCATAGTGGACAGGAAGGGCATTGTTTACAGTGCACCGAATTTGCCCGAATGGGATCAATTAAATCTAAAAAAACATTTTGAAGAAAAACTTTCCCTGCCAGTAGTGGTAGAAAACGATGTAAATACCATTACCTGGGGAGAATACTTATTCGGGGCCGGAAAAGGGGTGCGTTGCATGGTATGTATAACTCTGGGCACAGGAGTGGGAGGAGGTGTAGTCATTGATGGCAAACTCTTGAGAGGAGACGAATACTCTGCAGTAGAATTGGGGCATATACCCATAAACTACAAGGGCCCTCTCTGTAAATGCGGGAACAGGGGGTGCATTGAGAGATATGTAGGGGCGCAGTACATAGCAGCCATGGCCAAAAGAGAAATACAGCGAGGGAGAAAGAGCAAAATAAAAGAAATAGTAAAAGGCAACCTGGCAGAAATTACTCCCAAGGTAATCTCTCAAGCCTATAACCAGGGAGATAAACTATCCGAGGAAATATGGATAACAGTAGGTAGGTACCTGGGGGCATTTTTCTCCGGTATAGTTAATATATTCAACCCGGAAATCATAGTTATTGGCGGCGGTATTTCACAGGTAGGGGAGATACTTTTTTCTTCCATAAAAAAAGAGATAAAGAATCGCTCCTATGCCCTTTTCAGCCAGGGACTCCAGGTAGTGCCTGCCACCCTGGGTGTGGAAGCAGGTATCGTTTCTGCCGCTTCCTTGGTGCTGAGAAGCAGGAATGAATAGTGAATAGTAAGCAGCGAATGTTAAGTGTGTATCCTGGTAATCCTGGTTTCGTAGTATCCTGGGAGAAAGTTTTAGGTTTGTTTAGGGTTTAGCCCAATACCAGCCCTACCTGTCATACCCGCGGAAGCGGGTATCCAAAAGAGTAGATGTGCATATCTCGGCAGGCAAGGCAATATGAAGTGGATTCCTGCTTGCGCCCCGATGTTCACCGGGACAGGCAGGAATGACGGAGGAGAAACAGGTGGGGAAGGACGGTAGACGAAACACGCATGGCGTTTCGCACTGCCTTACCGCAACCGATTACCGGTAGCCGGTAGTTGGGTGGATTCCCCGCTTACGCCCCGAAGGCAAATGGAAAACATCTTATCTCTTTTAGGCAAGCATTTTACCTGTCCGCACTGTGGAAGGAAGCATTATATT
>JAADFP010000054.1 GCA_013152825.1 Caldisericota bacterium
GGATTCACTTCCTTCAATTCTTCTGCTATATGCCAGGCAATTGCTTCTCCCTCCCGGTCCGGGTCAGAAGCCAGGTAAACAGCGTTGGCATTCTTGGCCAGTTTTTTCAGGGAATTAATTATTTTCCTTTTTCCTCGGATTATCTTGTAGGTAGGTTGAAAGCCATTTTCTATATCCACTCCTAATTTTGCCTTGGGAAGGTCTTTCACATGTCCCAGGGAAGAGCAGACAGTAAAATCCTTGCTCAGGAACCTGCTTATTGTTTTTGCCTTGGAGGGAGATTCTACAATAATAATATTCTCAGCCATTTCCCTTGATTTCCTTAAGTAAATTCCCCTCGTACATAGCCTTTCCCACAATTACTCCCTTAATCCCGGGAAGGTTCTCCCTTATCCAGTTTATATCTTGCAGCGAGGAAATTCCTCCTCCCACGATAAGGGGAAGGGAAGTATGCTTGACTACTTCCAGGAAAGTCTGCCCGGAAATGCCTTTCATGGTGCCGTCTCTTTTAATATCCGTAACAATAAGAGCCTGCAGGGGTAAAGAAGACAGAAAGGACAGGATTTCTGGAAGGCTTTCCTCGGCTTCCTTCTCCCAGCCTTCCACCTTTATCTTTTTACCGGAGAGATCCAGAGAGACGATGATTCTGCGGGGGAACTTCTCCACCAGTGAGGAGAGAAATGTCTTTTCCAGTCCTTTTGTGCCCAGAATTACATAAGAGATACCGTTTTCCAGGTAAAATTCTGCCTCCTCTTTTCTTCTGATTCCACCTCCCACTTCCACCTCCCCCTGGAACTGACGGGCCACCTCTATGATAAGCTCTTTTTCCACTGGCTTTCCTGCCCGTGCACCTTCCAGGTCCACGATATGGAGTCTTTTGAATCCTTTTTCCCGCCATCTCCGTGCTGCCTGAGGAGGAGTGAGCGAGTAGAAACTGGGCTTCTGGTAAGAACCCTGGAACAGCCTTACCAGCTTTCCTTTCCATATATCAATAGCCGGAATTATAAACATAATTTCCTTTTCCAACAGGCAAATATCACCACTAACCCTATCTCTATCAACTCATGGGGTAAAGTTTTACAGAATCCCTTTTGTGGAAGGAATGCTCTTCTCTCTCTCCTCTTTGCTAACCGCCATGCTCAGGGATTTGCCAAAAGCTTTGAAAACGGACTCTATAGAATGATGCAAATTATCCCCGTAGAGAAGGTTTATATGTAGGGTAATACCCGAATGCACGGTTAGTGCATGGAAGAATACCGGAATAAGCTCGGTATCAAACCCGCCTACCTTTTCCTTGGGTAAATCTACCCGGTAAACAAACTGGGGTCTTCCGGAAATATCTACGGAAACCAGAGAAAGAGATTCATCCATGGGAAGAATAGCCCATCCATATCTCTTTATCCCGGATTTATCACCCAGGGCTTTTTTCAAGGCTTCGCCCATGCATATTCCCACATCCTCCACAGTGTGATGAAAATCAACCTCTATATCCCCGCTGGCTGAAATTTTCAGGTCGAAAAAACCATGACGGGAAAAAAGCGTGAGCATATGGTCAAAGAAGGGTATCCCGCTGTCAATGTCCGATTTCCCTTCCCCATCCAGGTTAATTTCCACCCTGACCTGAGTTTCCTTTGTCTCCCTTTTAACTTTTGCTTCCCTCATAGCACCTACATTCTACCATAAGTGTTTTTCAAAAAGTCAAATCTCACTCCCCTATCACCTTGATTAGCACTCTTTTTCTCCTTTTTCCATCAAACTCCCCGTAAAAAATTTGTTCCCAGGGGCCCAGATCAAGTCTGCCCCGGGTAATGGCTACTACTACTTCCCTGCCCATAAGGGTCCTTTTTAAATGGCTATCTGCGTTATCCTCTCCGGTAAGATTATGGGTATAGTCTCTCCCATACGGGGCCAAGCCCTCCACCCATTCCATAAAATCCTGATGCAGCCCTGATTCATCGTCATTTATAAATACACTGGCCGTTATGTGCATGGCATTTACCAGGCACAACCCTTCCTGGACACCACTTTCCCTTACTGCTTCTTCTACCTGAGGAGTTATGTTGATAAACTCCTGTCTTTTTTCTGTATTGAACCAGAGATACTGAGTATAAGCTTTCATTTAAACACCTCCTTAATTATCTGGAAACTTGCAGAAATTTTTCTATCCTTTTTCTCAGCAGGGGTAAGAACAGGGGAAGCGAGATATGCGTGCCCGGGAATAATAGCCAGGATGGATTGCCCATCCTGCGCCTTAGTTCGTAGGCTGAGGAAAGGTTAATCACTCCGTCTAACAGCCCGTTTACCATGAGTACGTCCTTCCCTCTTAACAAGTGAGCAAAAGTGAGAGGGTCGTAGAGAAAACAGAAACGCGGCAATTCTGCCAATTCCTCGAGTCTCCCTTTCTCTAAAATCTCCTGGTACCGCAGGTGGAGCATGTGGCAGGTCTCTCTGTCACAATCCTTGGGGAGAACAAATCTCATTACTCCTCTCCACAAAATCTTTTCCAGGTTTCCTCCGGTTAAAAGGAAAACTCCCTTTTGCACCCTTTCGTCCATAGCCATAGCCACTGTTCCTATCATCCCTCCCATGCTGATTCCCAGAACATCAAATTGTTCTTCTCCGAACCAGTCCATCAGGCCGCGTATTTCCTTTACTGACTGCACAAAAAACCGGAGAAATTCCGCATCATCCATTCTCCAGTTATCTTTTTTATTCCCCTGCTTTCGGGAAAGATGCCCGGGAAGGGTATAAAAAAGTAAAGGATGACCATTTTTCACTAAAGGTAAGAAAGAACGGAGGAGAAAATCTTTTTTCTTTTCCGTAATTCCCAGACCATGGATAAAAATGAGAAGGGGATAGCGAGGGGTAGCAGGAGAAAAAAGATCGAGTTCTAAAGTCTCCTTGCTCCCTTTAAGGATTATTTTTTCTTTTTCCCCTTCTTTGACCCTATTTAACAGAGAAAACTTTTCTTTCCCCTGGTAGTATTTTTCCCAAAACATTCTTTAATTTATCATATTTGATAAAATATCTCCTTAGCAATGGGAACTTATTAATGAAAAAAGGAATTTTTGCCTATCCCTATTCTCTTAATCCCCTGGGGTTGCTATCTGGCCTATCCAGCCAGCCTTATACTGTTTTTCTGCATAGCAGTATGTACCATCCCGAATGGGGTAGATATACAATTTTAGGCTGGGAGCCATTTCTAATTTTCAAAAGCAAGGGGAGAAAAGTCTCTCTCAACGGTAGAGTTTTTTCTGCTGATCCCTTTGAAACCTTAAAAGAATTATGGGGAAAATTCTATAAACCGGAGGAATCACTACCTTTTACCGGAGGTATTATTGGTTACTTTTCCTACGACCTTGGTTTTCTTCTGGAAAGAATAGAAGAGAAATCACACGATGACCTGGGGATTCCCGATATGGTGCTGGGATTTTACAAAAATTTCATTGTCTGGGACCACAAGGAAAAATTTGCCTATGGGACCCTTCCGGGCATAAAAGAGGAGATGTCAGCGGAAGAAAAGATTATTACTCCCTCCCTTCCCTTAAAATTATCTTCTAACTTTACCTATAAACAATATATCCAGGCAATACAGAAAGCAAAAGAATATATCCGCAGGGGAGATATTTACCAGGTAAACCTTTCACAACGTTTCTCCTGCCCTTTCTCTCTAAACGCCTTTTCCTACTACAGCCAGCTTACCCGGATGAATCCTTCATTTTACTCTGCCTATCTTAACTTCCCGGAAGTTAGAGTGGTCTCCTCTTCCCCGGAAAGATTTCTTTATATAGAAAAAGACTACATCCAGACCCGACCCATAAAGGGCACGCGTCCCCGGGGCAGCACTCCAGAGGAAGATGCTCGTTTGAAAAAAGAGCTATCAGAAAGCGAAAAGGATAAGGCGGAGCTGGTAATGATTGTAGACTTAGAAAGAAACGACCTGGGCAAAATCTGCCAGAGTGGCAGTGTAAGAGTAAAAAGACTCAGGGAAATAGAAGCTCATCCCACCGTGTTCCATACAGTAGCTACTGTAGAGGGAAGAGTGAAGGATAATCTCACGCCCATAGATTGCCTGAAAGCATGTTTCCCCGGAGGTTCCATTACAGGAGCCCCCAAGGTTAGAGCCATGGAAATTATCGAAGAACTGGAACCTACCCGGAGAAACATCTATACTGGTTCCATAGGGTATATAGGATTCAATGGAAGAGCGGATTTCAGCATAGTAATACGTACAGTGATTATCAAAGACGGGCAGGCATATTTCCAGGTGGGAGGAGGGATTGTCTCGGATTCTAATCCTGAGAGGGAGTATCAGGAGACACTGGATAAGGGAAAAGCGCTGATTACTACATTAAGGAGAATGAGCCATGGGAAAGATATGGAAAAATGGAGAGATCTTCCCGGAAAGAGACTGGGAATTTCTGCTCGCTAACACAGGGTTCCTGTACGGAGAGGGGCTCTTTGAAACAGTTAAAATAAGGGGGGGCAAGCCCGTTTTCCTGATAGAACACCTGGAAAGACTCCTCAATTCCTCCCGGGCATTAGAAATCCCCTGTGCCTTTTCCCGGGAAGAGATTGCTGCAGGATGCAGGGATACCATACAGGCAAATGCATTGGGAGAAGGCATTTTAAGGATATATCTTATCCCTTCACTCATGCTCATAAAAACAGAAGATAGGGTTCCCTATAAAAATAAGCCCTTTTTCCGCAGTATTATTTCCTCTTTTAGACGCAATCCTCTCTCACCGCTTGCCTCTCATAAAACGTTGAGCTACTATGAAAACCTTCTGGCCAGAAGAGAGGCTGCCGGGCAGGGATACGACGAAGCGATTTTATTCAATATCAGGGAAGAGATAAGCGAGGGAGCTTACAGTAATTTTTTTATAATAAAAAAGGGCAGGCTTCTTACCCCTCCCCTCTCCTCCGGTATTCTGCCCGGTATAACCAGGAGGAAGGTTATGGAAATAGCCAGGGATAAAGGGATAGAAGTAGAGGAAAGGGTTGTATTGCTTAAAGATTTGCAGGAAGCAGATGAGACTTTCTTTACCTCCTCTCTTATGGGGGTAATGCCCTGCAGAGAAATTAAAGAGATAAAAGAATTTGCAGAAGATGAGCTATCACTCAGGTTAAAAGCCCTGCTGAGTGAAATAGAGATGAAGAGTACATAGAAAAAAGATGAGTATATCTGGAGAGAGCATAGTTTTCAGGCAGGCGCAACCAAAGTTATGAAAATACCCCTTTTAGTAATTGCCGGCCCTACCGGGGTGGGAAAAACAGAAGAATCTCTCCGCATGGCCAGAAAGTGGCAGGGGGAGATAGTCATATCGGATTCTGTCCAGATTTACCGTTATCTGGATATAGGAAGCGGCAAACCTACCCCAGCAGAAAGGAAAGAAATCCCCCATCATCTCCTGGATATTCTTAATCCAGACGAGGTATACGATACAGCAAGATTTGCCTCTATGGCGCGGGAGACTATAAAAAAAATATGGGAGAGAGGTAAACTGCCTATTTTAGTGGGAGGATGTGGATTTTACATAAGAACCCTGCTAAAAGGTATTTTCCCGGGACCCGCCAGAGACGAGAAGCTCAGAGAGAAGTTATACCAGGAAGCTCAGGAAAAAGGACGGGATGCTCTTCATGCCCGACTTAAAAAAATAGACCCGATTTCGGCTGCCCGTATCCATCCGCATGATACGGTGAGAGTAATCCGGGCACTGGAAGTATTCCAGCTTACTGGTAAACCGCTTTCCTGGCATTTTCAACGAGAGAAAAAGGAATCAAGCTTCGATTATCTTTTTATCTCGCTAATTCGCCCCCGGGAGGAACTCTATAGTAGAATAAACAACCGGGTGGAAAAGATGTGGGAGATGGGATGGGTGGAGGAGGTAAATAAGATAATTAAGATGGGATTTGCTCCGGATTCTCCGGGCCTGCAAAGCATTGGTTACAGAGAAGTAGTACAATTCATTCAGAGTAAAATAGGAGAAGAGGAAGCAAAAGAAGTAATCAAAAAGCGAACCAGGAATTATGCCAAAAGACAGATTGTCTGGCTGAGGAAAGAAAACCCGGTGTGGATAACCCTGGAAGAGGAAAGAGAAAAAATGGAGGCAGAAATTAAGGATTTCCTGGGAAGGATACAATACCTTAGACTTTAGACCATAGACCTTAGACTTTAGGTTGGTTTAGAGATGAGTAGATGGAAGCAGTGAACAAATGAGTTTCCTGGGTGCTTGGTAATTAGTTTGGATTTTAGGTATTGGAGTTTGTTTGGGGTTTGTCCCGATTTATATCGGGAGTGATTTGTGATTTATTTAGGTCCGATGACCAGAAGAGTCTGAGTATCGGACTCCTGCGAATGTTTAGAGTTTGTTGTTTAGAGTTTATCCCAATACCAGCCCTCCCTGTCCCGATTTACATCGGGGCGGAAGCGGGTATCCACGCAAGACTTGAGGCTTTAGACATTAGGCTGACAGAAGTGAGTAGAGAGCACAAAGAGAGGAGATAAATGGAAAGAGTAGTATTAGTAGGGGACAAAAGGGAAAAGACTTCCCTGGAGGAGCTGAGAGGGCTTGCAGCTACGGCAGGAGGGGAAGTGCTTGAGGTAATTCCTTTAAGAATAGAGAGAATCACTCCCTCGCTTTTCATAGGAGAAGGGCAGGCAGAAGAAATTCGCCGTTGTGTAGTGGAAAAGGGAGCAAACCTTGTAGTTTTTGACATGGAACTCCACCCGGTACAGCAGCGGAACCTGGAAAAAATAATTGGCGAAAGGGTGATTGACCGCACCCAGCTTATCATGGATATATTTGCCCAAC
>JAADFP010000055.1 GCA_013152825.1 Caldisericota bacterium
GAAAGATAAAAAGGGAGTTAGCTATCGCAGAGAAAATTTGGAAGGTAGAGAAATTATCACCTAAAAGCTTCAAAAAATAGGCTCCATTCAGATTGAAAAGTGGAGGGCGGGCTGTAAGAGAGTAATTCCCCACAACATTGCTAAGAGTCACCATCCTTTTAGTATAAAACTTAGCTATCTGAAAATGCATAAGCCAATCCCCATACCATCCTCCCAACCCGTAGAATCTGATAACAAATTGTTGTAAGAAGCTATAGAAAGGGAGTAAAGCACATAATACCAAAGGCAATTTTTCATTTGGAAAGGAAAACAACTTTCTTCCGCGGATAGGAAGTAATACAAGCGGAGAAAGGGGCAAAAAAAGAATCAAGTAATTCCCCCAGAGATAATACAAAAAAGAAGAGAGATAAAAGAAGAGGGAAGAAATCGCAAAACTGGCAAAAATCCTCTCTTCTTTTCCTATATTAAAAAGAGAAAGGACAATATAACCTGGCAGAAAGTATAAGATATATATCAGGATAAACTGCAAGAAAAACATCTAATTATAACAATAAATAGATTTATTATAGCACACCGTTTTATATATAAATTTACTTCATATTCATAGAAAATCCATGATTAGAAATGCTTAATTTGTAAATTAAAATAGCAGGATAGAAATAGATAGAGCCAATCCTGGGGAAGAAAGCCTTTTCTCATCCCAAAATACAACATATTTGACTCCATCCAGAGTTTTTCTTCCCTTCCTCTCCAGATACCTCACCAATTACTAAATATATATCCTTCTCTTTCCAGAACCGCTGCTAAATAGGTCCGACCTAAACATTTAGCACTTTTTTATGCTTTTAGCCCCGCCTGCCCTCTCCTCTGAAGAATAGGGTGGATTGATTAAAGTAATTGAGAAAGGCATAATTGATTTTACCAAAAAAGCGCGGTTTTATTGTAAAAATCTCTCCACTCAAAGCAGAAATGTCCATTTTTAGCACGAAAATGTCTGGATATGTTAAAATCTGCTGATGCCTCTATTCACAATTATCTTCTTTTTCTTTTATGCTTTAATTATCTATTTCTCCCTCGGCTATACTGTTCTCTCTCTTACCCCTCTTCAAGAGGAAGAAAAATTCGTCTCTTCCTTCGGAGTCTCTTCACTAATTTTTTCCACCTCTTCTCTTCTCCATACTGTATTCAAGATACCTACTTACTACTTTTTACCTTTTCTATTCCTTTCTATTATCCTTGCCTCCCTTTTAATCTGGAAAAAGATTCCTGCTTTGCTCTCACCTTTAACTCTAATAGTAACTTTCTTTCTTACCTACCTATCTTTTCAGGCTTTTCTGCCCCTCTACTCACTTGGTAATTGGTTTGGGGATTGGGGAATGCATTACCAATTAAGTCAATATTATGGAGGTCTTCAGCAGGTTAACTGGGCAACCCTAAAAATATTCAATGTATATAGTGTAGCTTCACGTACACCTCTCTTTAACCTAGATATTGCTTTCCACCTTTCACTTTTTGGAAGAAAGGAGTTTTACATCTTCCAAATTTTCTCAACTTTTCTTAATACATGGTTTATTCTACCCCTTTATCTTCTTTTCAAAGAAAAAATAAAATACAAATACGTTTTTGGTCTCTTATTGTTTATGCCTTTTATATGGAGAAATGCTACCTATACTTGGAATAAATTCTACACTGCTTATTTTGTACTTTTGACCTTGTATTTTTTCCTTCACCGGAAAGAAAGTTTCACTTATCAGATTATGGGCGGTATTTTCTCCGGGCTTTCTATCTATGCACATCAATATGCTTTATTTTATCTCCTTCCCCTCTGGGGATATATAGCCCTGGAATCCTCGCCATACAAGGAAAAGATAAAAGCGCTTGGGATATGGCTAAGTATTCCCCTGATTATCCTTCTTCCCTGGTATGCCTGGGTAGTATCTCTCCTCGGGTTAAAGAAGACAATATTCTCCAGTCCTGTATTCTGGTATCCTCACCTCTCTCTCCCAAAATGGCTCTTCATAAGAGGATATAACTTGATTTCTACTTTACTTCCTCTTCTCTTTTTTCGTTATTTTACACTCCACTTCAAGAGAGGAGTACCCTTTGTTTTCCTTTACAGTGGATTAAGTGCTTTCTACTGGGGTACTGTTTTAGGAGCTTATACTCTTACTTTTTCTTCCCTTCTTAAAAAAGTAATCCGCAACCTCATTCTTAAATCTCCACCTGTTATATGGGTATTTTTGCTTGCAGGAATAGGAGGAAGCATTTTCTTCTCTCCTTATGCGGCTATTAATGGTAATGCTCAGTTAGGAATGGCACCCTCTCTCTTTATCCTTGCTGGAGTTGGCTTGCTCTGCTGGAGTGAGCTAAATAGAAAGAAGCGAAGGCTTATTCTTACCTTCCTTTCATTAGAATTTCTTCTCCTAATTGTCCTTCATCCTTTATTTCTTTCCAAAATAGAATCCCATATAATAGATGCAAACTTACAAATGAAAGAATTTTTAAGATACGTGTTCATTTATGATATGTTGGGAAAGATAAGATATTTTTTCCTTCCTCTCCTGTTGAGCATTTATGGCTATGTATTCCTGAAAAATTTTAAATGAAGAAAAGTTACCCCCCCCACGTAAAATTTATTTTAATCCTTCTAATTACCCTCTTCTTTCTTCAAGGCTTTTTGAGTATCAGGTTTAAATCACCTACATTTGATGAGCCAGTACACTTAAGTGCAGGGTACCTTTACTGGAAAGCACACCGCTTTGATTACAATATTATTCATCCTCCCCTGGCGAACCTTTTAAATGCTTTGCCTCTACTTTTTCATAAAAAGCTTAAATTACCTGTTTTAAATAAAAAGGAGCAAAGTGAATGGATCCCTGCAGAAGAATTTCTTTACCATAACAATATGAATGCAGACAAAATGCTCAACCAGTCCCGCCTGGTGACCCTCCTCCTAGCCTCTCTATTAGGCTGGTTAATTTTTCGCTGGAGCAGTGAGTTATTCTCCTGGAAGGGAGGGATAATTTCACTTCTTTTATTTGCTTTCTCTCCTAACCTACTTGCCCATTCCCGCTTAGTCACTACTGACCTGGCAGTAACTTTTTTTATTTTCCTTTCTACCTACTTCTTCTGGAAATTTATTAACTCCCCATCTTTGCGCTCCTCTTTTTATTCTGGTCTTTCTCTCGGGCTGGCTCTAACTACCAAGTATTCTTCCCTATTTCTCCTCCCCTTGTATCTATTTTTCGTTATCAGGAAAAAAAGAAAGACAAGCGTGTATTTTCTCCTTATTTTGGCTATTTCCTTTCTTACCGTAGCTCTTACTTACGGCTTTATCTGGTTTCCATATTATTTCCAGGGGATAAAAGCACTTTTCCAGAAATCCCAACAGGGCTCATTTTCCTTTTTCCACGGAAATTACCGGGCGGGGGGCTGGTGGTTTTATTTTCCCTTTTTGTTTCTGGTAAAAACACCTCTCAATCTTCTTTTCCTTCTCCCCATTACCCTATTCTTTCTGATAAAGAAAAAGAAGAAAGTATTACTGCCTTTCATTACCCCGGTCAGTTACTTTGTAGTTGCCCTTTTCAGCAGGGTGCAAATCGGAGCAAGACATTTATTACCTATATATCCATTTTTATTTCTGCTTTGTGGTGTTCTTGGGAATATACAAGTATCGAGAAAACTTAAAAATTTTATACTCGCTCTCCTCTTCCTCTATCCTCTGAATTCTCTGCTCATCTTTCCCCACTACCTTGCCTACTTTAATGGATTACTTCTTCCCTCCCGCGCCTACAGATGGGTGGCAGATTCTAATATAGACTGGGGGCAGGACTTAAAAGGATTAAAAAAATGGATGGATAAGAATGATATTTCTAAGGTGTATCTTGGGTATTTTGGCACAGCCAATCCAAAATGGTATGGCATAAATTATCGACATCTTCCTTCAAATACAGGAGACATCAATAGATATTACCCCTCTCTTATTCCTCAAAGGAGAGAAATAATTGCAATAAGCGTGAGCACTTACCAGAATATTTATTGTACTGATACCAGTTTTTATAATTGGCTCCACCACTATAAACCTATAGGAAACATAGGCTACTCTATTCTTCTCTTTGACATTACTGGAGATCCCTATGCGCATCTCAACCTGGGAATAAATTATTTTCGCAGTATGCTATTCCTGGAAGCAAAAGAAGAATTTGAGAAAGTCCTGGAGATCGAGCCCAAAAATCCCATTGCCTGGTTTAATCTGGGTAGAACTTACGAAATGATGGGGAATCCTGGCAAAACAAAAATTTGTCTTGAAAAGGCCTTAAAGTTTTCTTCTCCCTCCGAGAGAAAAAGAATAAAAAAACTTCTGCAAAAAGGAATAAAATAAAGGCGAATGAAAATTTCTCTTATTATCCCTGCTTACAATGAGGGCACCTGTCTGCTTCATACTCTTAAAAAGGTAAAGGACTATTTCAGGGAAAAGCCCTGGGAAAGTGAAATTATCGTAGTCAATGACGGCTCGCAGGATAATACGGGAGAAATTGCAAAAAAGGAAAAAGTAAAAACACTAAACAACCCTCTTAACAAAGGAAAGGGCTTTTCTGTCAAAAGAGGGATAGAGACAGCAGAAGGCGATTACATATTCTTCACTGATGCGGATCTCTCCACCCCTATCGAAGAAATAGATAAATTTGTGGCCTGCCTGGATGAGGGTTACGACCTGGCTATAGGCTCCCGTGCTCACCCAGAGTCCAAAATCCTCCGACGCCAGGCAAAACAGAGAGAGATTATGGGGAAGTTCTTCAATCTTTTAGTAAAGATTCTGTTTCGTTTACCCTATCGAGACACTCAATGCGGCTTCAAGGGATTCAGGAGAGAAGCAGCAAAAAAGCTCTTCTCCCAGCTAAAGTGCGAAGGATTTGCCTTTGACGTGGAAATAATTTTAAAAGCCAGAGCCGCAGGCTACAGCATAAAAGAAATCGGGGTAACCTGGATAAATGCTCCTGACTCCAAAGTAAAACTGTTCTCTTCCCCCTTCTCAATGCTCCGGGAAATACTAAAACTGAAGCTGTCCAGAAACTTTTAACCTCAAAACAAAAAAGTAAAGCGCAAATAGCCTACCCGGTTGCAGGTAAAAAGGGGTTATGTTAGAATTCGTTAAGTGCATAAAGAAAGTAACACGGTTAAAATATTTACTGCTGGTGATGCAATAGAAGCCCAGTTGATAAAGAATATGCTGGAGAACAACGGGATTTCTTGTATTCTTGTAACCCAGGTTCCTTCTTCAGTCTATCCCTTTACCGTAAACGGGCTGGCTGAGGTTAGAATCCTGGTAAAAGAGGAAGATGCCTCTTTGGCTAAAAAATTGCTTTCAGAAATTAAGGAGGAAGAATAAAAATAGACTTTCAGAAATTAAGCCGGGATATTGCTCGCCTGTGCTGGGATAAAAAGGGCGAGGATATAGTAGTTATAAACCTGGAAGGGATTAGCATAATCTGTGACTACTTCGTTATTGTTACCGGAGAAACCGAAATACACAACCGCAGCGTATGCGATGCAGTCAAAGAGGAAATAGAAGGAAAACAGGGAATTCTCCTGCATCACATAGAAGGATACGAGGAAGGCAAATGGATTCTGATGGATTTCGGAGGAGTTTTAGTTCATATCTTTACACAGGAACTGAGGGAATATTATGACCTGGAAAGACTCTGGGGAGATGCACCCCAAGAAAAGTTCACCTCCCTGGCGAGTGGAAAAGAAGATAGAGGAAGCATTAAAGAAAACATTAGAGAAGCTTAAATGCAAAGGCTGGCACATCCCTTCTTCCTTACCCCCACTCCAGACCACCCGGCTCAAGGGAAAAGGAGATTTCACCAGCAACCTGCCCTTCTTAATCTCCTCCCTTAACTCCCTCCCCCCCCAGAAAGCCAGCCAGGCTATCCAGGAAGAGATCTCTCTTCCCCAGCAGGAAATAACCGTTGAAGCAGCAGGCGGCTACCTGAATTTCAGCCTCACTCCTTCCTGTTTATACCGGGTAGCCCGGGAAATCCTGCAGCAGGGAGAATCTTTTCCCCTGCTCAACACGGGAGAAGGGAAAAAGGTGCAGGTAGAATTTGTAAGTGCCAATCCTACCGGCCCCCTTCATGTGGGACATGGCAGAGGAGCCTCCCTGGGCTCTGCCCTCACCCACCTGCTAAAAAAAGTTGGCTACCAGGTGGAGAGTGAATACTACGTAAACAACGTGGGAAGACAGATAGCACTCCTGGGAGAATCCCTTGCCCTGCGCCTGAAAGAGATAGAAGGAGAAAAGATAGAATGGGGCAAAGACCATTACAAAGGCGAATACCTCAAAAATATGGCAGAAAAGTATTTTACCCAGCTAAAAGAGAAAAAGGATGATGCCAATTTCCTGGGAAAATTCGCGGCAGAGAAACTACTCAAAGAAATCAAGGAAGACTTAAAAAGTTTTGAGGTAGAAATAGACTCTTACACTTTTGAAGACTCCCTTTACCAGCAGGGAAAAGTGGAAGAAGCCATTGAAGAATTAAAGAAAAAGGGCGCTGTTTACGAAAAAGATGGTGCCTGGTGGCTAGCCTCCACCCGCTTCGGCGACGAGAAAGACAGAGTAGTAATAAGAAAAGACGGCAGGCCTACTTACCTGGCCTCCGATATCGCCTACCACCGGGAGAAATTCAGAAAAGGATACGAAATAATCGTGGACATCTGGGGTGCAGACCATCACGGATACGTAAAAAGGCTTAAATCTGCCCTGCAGTTCCTGGGACTTCCAGTTCCTGGGACTTCCGGCAGAAAACTTGAAAGTGATTTTAGTGCAAATGGTAAGCCTGGTTAAAGGGGGAGAAAAAATACCCCTTTCCACCCGGGGAGGAAAATTCTTATCCCTGAAAGACCTCATAGAGGAAGTAGGCTCGGACGTATGCCACTTCATATTTCTCACCCGTCGCCCCGATACCCAGCTGGAATTTGACATTGACCTGGCCAAAAAGGATGCCCCGGAAAACCCTGTTTACTACGTGCAGTATGCCCATGCCCGGATAAGAAGCATATTTAACCGGGCAGAACGGAAAGAAGACTCCCTCTCCCCTGCCTGGGAGTTGCTCCAGGCTCCGGAAGAAAAGGAAGTCTTAAAAAAACTTGCCCTCTACCCCTGGGTGCTGGAGAACGCGGCAGAAGCACTGGAACCGCACCGCATCACCGGATACCTCCAGGAATTAGCAGCCTCTTTCCATAAATTTTACGACACCCAGCGTGTGCTGGGAGAAGAAGAATCTCTCATGGAAGCCCGCCTTGGCCTCTGCACCATAACCCGACGGGTCATTGCTTCGGGCTTAAAAATACTGGGAGTAAAGCCAAAAGAGAGGATGTAAAAATGAAAAAGAAAGTAGTTATTCTCGGTGGCGGTCCCGCAGGTTACTCCGCAGCCATAAGGTGCGCCCAGCTGGGCGCAGAGGTAGCAGTGGTGGAAAAAGAAAACCTGGGCGGAGTATGCCTGAATCATGGATGCATTCCCACTAAAACCCTGGTAAAGACAGCAGAACTGGCAAAAGAGGTAAAAAACGCTCCGGCGTTTGGCGTGGAAGTTGATTTTAAAGGCATTGACTGGGGCAAAGTTTTCCAGCGAAAGAACGAAGTGGTCAAAAAACTAACCGGGGGCATAGGCTTCCTCTTCCGTCATTACGGCATAGAATGGATAAGAGAGGAGGGAAAACTCACCCGGGAAGGAATCACCGTGGGAGGAAAACTAATCCCTGCTGATAACATCATCCTGGCCACAGGCTCTTCTGCGGTTTTACTGCCCGGAATCGCGGGAAAAAGGATCCTCACCCACCGGGAAGCACTCATGATAGAAAAACTGCCCGAAAGAGTGCTTATCATTGGCGGAGGAGTAAACGGCTGCGAATTTGCCCACATATTCTCCTCCGCAGGAGTAGAGGTTACCCTGGTAGAGATGCTGGACAGGCTGCTGCCCGGGGAAGACGGGGAAATCTCCCGGGGAGTGGAAAAAGCTCTCAGGAAACAGGGAGTCAAAATCTACACCTCCTGCAAAGCATCCGAGATAGAAGAGAGCGAAAGCGCCGCCTCCTGCCGGATAGGAGAAGAAAAATGGGAAGGGGACTACCTCATCCTCTGCCTGGGAAGAAAGAGAAACACGGATGGCTTTTCCGAAGCAGGAATAGAAGTGAGCAAAGAAGGCGTGCAGGTAAACGAATATCTGGAAACCTCCCTGCCCGGGGTTTATGCCGCAGGCGACATACTCCCCACCCCCCAGCTTGCCCACGTAGCCTATAGAGAAGGAAAGACCGCCGCAGAAAACGTGATGGGAGAAAGGGTAGAGATCAACTACGGAGCCATACCCAGGGTAATCTTCACCTCGCCGGAGGCAGCCAGCGTGGGGATGAGCGAGGAAGAGTTAAAAAACAGGGGGATTCCCTACTCAGTGGAAAGATTCCCCTTCACTGCCTCCGGGAAAGCACTAAGCGAAGGAGACACAGAAGGCTGGGCAAAAATCCTGGTACACGAAGAAACCGAAGAAATCCTCGCTCTACACATTTTCTCTCACAATGCCGGGGAACTACTGGGTGAAGGCATCCTGGCCATAAACCTGGAAGCTACCCCGGAAGACATAGCCAGCTCCATCCATCCCCACCCCACCCGGTCTGAAAGCATCCAGGAAGTAGCAGAGCTCTTCCTGGGACAGCCGTTACATTTCCTAAAGTGAGAATAATAGAATTAGGCCTAACTAAATATCGGGAAGCCTGGGCTTTACAAAAAAAGCTCTGGCAGGAAGTGGTGGAAGGAGCAGAAGAAGTCTTTCTCATCCTGCGCCACTTCCCGGTAATTACCCTGGGAAGAAGCTCCCATGAAAGCAATATACTGGTGGGAGAAGAAATCCTCAGGAAAAAAGGAGTGGAAATCTTTCAGATAGAAAGAGGCGGAGATGTTACCTTTCACGGCCCGGGACAGTGGATGGGATATCCCATACTTGATTTAAAACGCAGAAAGCGCGACGTTCACCTCTACCTGCGCAACCTGGAAGAGATTATCATCAACACCCTGAAAGACTACGGTCTCTCCGGCAAAAGGATCCCGGGAATGACCGGCGTGTGGATAGGAGAAAAGAAAATCGCCAGCATCGGCGTAGCCATATCCCGCTGGGTCACCTACCATGGCTTTGCCTTCAACATCCAGCCGGAAAAAGAGTATTTTAACCTGATAAACCCCTGCGGCCTGGGAAAAGAAATCACCTGCCTGGAAGAAGAGTTGCACACAAAATTAGAGATGCAGGCGGTAAAAGAGAAAATAAAAGAAAACTTTCAGAAAATCTATTCATAGAAATGATTTGGCGAAGAAAGATCTGGGACTACTTCAGCAAAGACCTCTGGAGAACTGAAATAGAACAGCTCTCCCGCTGCAAAATGTGGTTCCTGAAATTCTTAAAAATGCTCTTCCTTTCCCTGAAAGGCTTTATAGAAGACCGCTGCCTGCTCTTCTCCTCCTCCCTTTCCTTCAGTGCCCTGCTCTCGCTAGTTCCCGTACTGGCCGTAATGTTCTCAGTGAGCAAGGGTTTGGGATTACAAAGCCTGCTGGAAAAATTGGTCCTGGAAAAGGTAACCGGTGGCATGGAGGAGATTCTCAACCAGTTTCTCACCTACATAGAAAACACCAACGCCTCCACCCTGGGGACCCTGGGGGTAATCTTCGCTTTTCTCATTGCCGTGCGCATTATCTCCCTGGTAGAAAGAATCTTCAACGAGATCTGGGGAGTAAAGGAAGGCAGGGCCTGGTGGAAAAAAATAAGCGAATACATCACCCTGATAATCGTCACCCCCATCTTCCTCTCCGGCGCCATCACCCTCACCATTACCCTGCAGCATACCTCCTTTTTCCAGAAATTTTTCTCCTCCCTGTTCACCAACAAATACTTTCTCATCTTCACCTCCTACTTCTCCGCCTGGTTAGTTTTCTCCTTCCTCTACTTTTTCCTCCCCCATACCCGGGTAAAAATCAAAAGCGCCCTTCTGGCGGGAGTAATAGGAGGAAGCCTCTGGCAATTAACCCAGTGGGGCTACTTCCACTACCAGGTAGGCTTCACCCGCTACAATGCCATATACGGCAGCTTCGCCCAGGTACTGCTCTTCCTCATCTGGACACAGCTCTCCTGGGCAATACTGCTCCTGGGAGGAGAAATATCCTACGTGCACCAGAACTTCAGAACCCTGGAAAAAGAATTCCAATTCCGGCACCTGAGCTTCTCCGCCCGGGAAATTCTTTCCCTGGCTATACTCGTGGACCTGGGCAAAAAATATGCCGCAGGCGAGGAGTGGTCTCCCGAAGAATGGGAACTCTCCCAGAAAATCCCCCTCCGTCCCATAAACCAGCTGCTCTCCCTCCTGGAAGAAAAGGGCTTTATTAAAAAAAGCGAAAAAGGACAATTCCTCCCCGCCCGTCCCTACGAGCACATCCCGCTGAAAGAAGTCATTGATTCCTTGCGAGAAGAAGGAGACCATATCCCCATAAACCAGGAACTCCATTACCTGCAAGAGCTACAAAAAAACTACCTGGAAAAAGGCTGGGAAGAATTCTCCCAGCTCACCCTGAAAGACCTGCTCAATGCATAGAAAACCCTTTCCTCCCTGGCTAAAGAAAAGAGTGCCCTCCTCAGAACAAATGGCAGAGGTATGGGAACTCCTCTCCTCCTCCGAGCTCCACACCATATGCCAGAGCGCCCACTGCCCCAACCTGGGAGAATGCTTTGCGCGCGGCACTGCCACCTTTCTCATCCTGGGAGATACCTGTACCAGGAACTGCCGCTTCTGCCAGGTGAAGAAAGGAAGCCCACTCCCCCTGGATAAAAACGAACCCCTGAGAATAAGGAAAGCCGTAGAAAAACTCCGCCTGCAATTCGTGGTGGTAACCTCCGTAACTCGCGATGACCTGCCCGACGGAGGAGCAGGCTTATTTGCCCGGGTCATCCAGGAATTACACAAAGCAGGCAAAAAAATAGAAGTGCTCATCCCGGATTTCCAGGGCTCTACCCGCGCCATAGAAACAGTAATTGCGGCAAAGCCCGAGATACTCGCCCACAACCTGGAAACCGTGCCCCGACTGTATCCCCTGGTGCGTCCCCAGGCAGACTATGCCCGCTCACTATCTGTCCTGCAAACAGCAAAAAAACTATCCCCTTCCCAGATTACCAAGTCTGGCATCATGGTAGGCATGGGAGAAAAAGAAAG
>JAADFP010000056.1 GCA_013152825.1 Caldisericota bacterium
CTCCTGACATGTGTCGGGAGGGCTTTCGCAGGTATGACAAGCAGGGCTGGTGTCCTGCATCCTGTATCTCCCCCCTCACTTATTAACTTACTCACTTATTCATTGCTTACCCGCCTGCTCCCGGAGGGCGGGCAGGCTGTTCACTACTACCGTCTATAGTCTAATGTCTCATGTCTATAGTCTTATTTAGAGATTCCCGGGACATCAATGTAGTTAACTCTGCCACTCTCGATATCCCCGATTAAGGCTTTCTTAATTTCTTCCTTTGCACTGAAGTAGATAATCTGCCAGCCCCTTCCGGAAATCCTTTTTAAAACTTCCACCTGCCTTCTCAACCTCTCGCTGTCAGCCTTTACAAAAGGGTCATCCAGGATAAAGAATCCTTTTACGCCTTTTAGAAGTTTCTCCCCCAGGGTAAGTCGGATAGAAAGGTAGAGCTGGTCATAGGCACCTCCGGATAACTTATTTGCTTCCAACCTGTGTCCATCTCCATGTATTACTTCTATAGTCTCATTCTCCTGGTTAAAGAGCACTTCACGGTAAAGCCCACTGGTTATTTCGGAGAAATAATCTGAAACAGGGCTATCTTTGCCAAAAAGCTCGGAAATTTTTCTTTGCTCTTCTCCTTCTATTCTCTCGAATATCTCCATCACTTTTAATACGTTTTCTCTATTTTCTCTATGTTCCCGTACAAACTCCTCAAGTTTCTCCTTGATAACTTTTAAGTCTCCACAGGTTTTACAGGAGATATAATCCGCTTCCAGCCCCAGAATCTTATTTGCCTCTCTTTCTATATCTTCCAGACTTCTTTGGAATTGCTTCATCTTTGCTTTCAGAGCTTCTAATTGCATTTCCTCACTATTCAATACTTCTTTTAGTTGTGCAAAATTTTTATCATCATATTCTATCCCCTGGCACTTATCTCTGTATTCTTCAAGCGCAGAAATCTCTTCTTCCCAGTAGGAGATTATTTCTGGCCGGGATAAACTTTCATTAGCGGGAGGGAAGAGGCTTTCCAGAATACTTCTGCACCTCTTTTCTTCCTCCAGTTTTTCGCGTTTTAAATGTACTTTTTGCACATATCCCTGCAGGGATTCTTCTCCTGATTTCTTTATTATCTCCTCTATTTTTGCCCGGGCTTTTTTTATCGCTTCCTGAGCCGCCGGAATGCTTTTCTCTTTCAACTCGGCAATAGCCTGCTCAAGGGCCTGCTTACTGGCAGTTAGAGCTCTTAGCTGATTATTTTCTCTCAGGTATGCTTCCTGAAATTGCGCTACATCAAAAAGATATTTCTTTATCTCTTTCCTCTCCCACCCCAGAGTTTCGGAAAGCTGGCTAATCTTATCTCTGCTTTCTTTAATTTTATCTCTCAGAAATTTGAATTCGCTTTCTTTTTCACTTCTTTCCTTTCTCGTTCTCTCCACTTCTTCCTTCAGCAAAGCATATTCTTCTTCCAGTCTCTGGAGGCTAACAGATATTTCTTCAAACGTCTCCCCAGGCAAAGAGACTTTCTTCCCTTCCAATCGTAATGCCGCCATTAGTTTATTCAGTTCGGAATTATGCCTGATGCTTTGAAACCTAAGTATCCAGAAAACAACTGAAACAATCAAGAATAATCCAGAAAAAACATAAAAAATAAGTAAGTTCTTGATTATACTTCCTGTTAATGATATTCCCAGTAAAAACAGAGAAACAATGAGAGAACGGGCAAAAAAGCTGTTTCTGTGCTCTTGCAGAGCCAAGGCCTCTTTTTTTCTCCTGTATTCTTCTACGTATGGTTTAATCTCCCTATCTATTGCTTCCTTTCTTTTCTCCCGCAGTCTGAATTCCTTTTCCTGCTCTTCTGCCTTGCTGGTTATTTTTTCCAGAGCTATTTTCTTTTCCTCATACTCAGGCTCTCTTTTTATAACTTCTCTTACTTCCCTTTCTATTTCTTCTACTATCTTTTTCTTCTCTTCTATTATTTTAAAATCCGTTTCCTTTCCGCTTAACTCATCTTCTATTTTATTTAATTCAGCTTCTTTCTCCTTCAGGTCAGCCGCGAGTTTCTCTCTTCTTTCTACGTATTCCTGTATTTTTCCTTCATGGTCTCTCCATAACTGCCCCTCTTCCTCACTGTAGAGCTCTAACTCCCGGTAATCTTCCCGGGCTTTCCTGAGTCTGTTTAGCGCTTCTTTCCCTTTTTCATAAATCGCTCTTCGCCTGGCAGTTTCCAGGGTCTTTATCTCCTGTTTTAGCTTCTCTATTTCCTCCTTAATATTCACAGACTCTATTTCCAGTTCATCGAATCTTTCTCTCTGCAGCACTTTTTGAAACTCATTTATTCTTTCAATAAGCTTATCAGCATCTTCAATCCTTAGTTTAATATGCCCGAATTCCCTGCTACTGGATAATCCGCCCCCGCTATCTGGCCTGGTTAATTTCCCTATTTTCTGTAATTCTTTCTTTATAGCGGCTATGGCTTCTGTCCTCAATCCGGTAAGACGGTCTGTTATGTTCGTGTAAAAGGCAACTTCATCTCTGCCAATGGAAAGCTCACTATTTCGTATAATAAAAATATTCCTGCATTCTTCCGTAGACAACCGGGCAATTTTTGTCAGATCTCCTTTCTCCGGAAGCTTAAATTCCTTCCCTTCCTCATTTTCTACAACTACATAACCGGCTGGCCTTTCCTCTACACGCTCTATATTTTCAAATCCCCTGATATTTTTGAGCAATAATTTTACCAGGGCATCTATGGTGAGGGTTTTCCCATTCTCGTTTTTGCCAAAGAAAAGGTTGAAACTATTTAAGCGGAATGGCCCCAGATTATGCAGGGGGCCATAACGGGTAATGAAAAATTCTTTTATCTTCATATGTCAGCTTTCATCATGGCAGAAATCGCTATATGGCACAGGCGATTTTTCTTCTCCTCCTCATAATTCATCTCTTCCAGATTTCCTAAAAATCTCTTAAAAAGTTCATCCTTTAATATTGCACCTATATCTTTAAATTCAAGATAGAGTTTCACTCTCTTTTTATCCTCCACCATCTTCTCTATACTTTTTGCCAATTCTTCTTCCTTTATGCCAATTTCCTCAGCATTTATATAACCTTTCACAGTGAGTATAAGCTTTGCATAGGAGGGAATGTTTTCTATGCGCTCCCTGATTAATTTCAAAGGTTTTCTGTCTGTAAAGGGATTCAGCTCTACTACAACTTCTTCATAGTACGGTGTATCAAGTAAATATTCCCGGGGTGGAGTTCCCAGTTCAAATATATTGACTCTCCTTCTTCCAGTTTCCCGCCTGGTTATTGAAACCGGAGAACCCGGATAGACAAAAAAACCTCCTCCCTCTACCTGCCAGGAAGCAAAGTTTTTGTGAAAATGACCGGAGAGTATGTAATCAAAAGGTAAATCCCTAAAATAGGAGAGCTTAACCGGCATATAAGTTTTTCCGCCTTCTTCCCCGAAATCCTTCCGGGAAAAGAAGGCATCGAGCAACTCCCCATGATAAAGTAAAACATTTTTCTTTTCCCGGGAAATACTGCTCTTTATCAAGCGCAGAGCACTCAGAACTTCCTCCCCTTCCAGCGAGGAGAAAGGCAGCCCCCATATAACTACTTCCCTATAGGTAAATGGTTGTTTAAGACTGGTCAGAATAGTGAAATTTTGCCCAAAGAACATGCCGGGAGAATAAGAATCCATATCATGATTACCAGGAATAACTATTACCTGGAAGGGTATCCCGGAGAAAATTTCCCGTAATTTAGGCCTCAGCTCTTCCGCATGAACACCTTTATCGAAGAGGTCACCGCTTATTATAAAAACATCAACCTTCTCTTTTTTCCCTACTCTGACCAGTTCTTTTAACGCCTGCCATCTCTCATCTTCATAACCAGTTAAATGCAAATCAGCTGTATGGAGTATCTTCATGTAAACTTCCCTTCTTTGAGCTTTTTGTTCACCGCACGAGAATTAATCTTTCCATAAAGATAAGTATAAAATGATTATACGTAATTCCTGCCGTTTTTCCAAGGTGCAGCCCCATCCTGACTAAAACCCCGATTTAACATGGGGAAATTAGTTAGTAGCGAGTAGATAGTAGCGAGGGGGTAGGATGCATGGAAGTAAGCAGTGAACAGCCTGCCCGCCCCGCCCTCCGGGAGCAGGCGGGTAAGCAGTGAGTAGTGAATTGCTTTCCTGGTAATTTTGGTATCCTGGTTCCCTGGAGGAAAGTTAGGATTTAGGGTTTAGTCTCGAAGCCCCGAAATCATATCGGGGTCCGGGATTCCTTCGGAAAGTTTAGGGTTTATCCCACCAGACTTACTGTCATACCTGCGTAAGCAGGTATCCAGGCAGGATCATAGACTTTATACTATAGACATTAGGCTGTTGACACCTACTTACACCTCGGGGGTGTAAAGTGGATTCCTGCTTGCACAGGAATGACAACAAGAGCGCAGGAATGACGAGGGCACGGATGGAGGAAGAACAGTGGACGAATAACGATATACAATTCATGCTACCCGTCCTCTCCCTACTTACGGAAGGGCAGGCGGGCCCAATCCCACACGATTGACGAGTTAGGCACATTACTCTTGACAAAAGCAACTATACTATGGTATACTCTCGACAAATAGGGCACAAAGTTAGTGCTCAAGTAAGAAAAGAACAAAGGGACGTTCTAAAAGGCGTCCCTTTTTTTGTTTTTATAAGGGTAAAGGAATGGATTTTAAAACCCTGTACGAAAAAGTCTCTCCCAGGTTAAAAAAGATAGCTCTCAGGTATAGAGGGTCCAGCTATTTTATTGATAGTGATGACCTCTATCAGGAAATGTGTATGCATTTATGGGACAGATTTAAAAATGGCATGCCGGAAGACATGAATGAAGCTTATGTAATCAGGGGGTGTGAATTTCACATACTGAACTTCCTTAGGAAGACCAGAGATAAAGCAATAGTTTTAAGTCTGGATAGACCTTTTAACGAAGAAAATGACACACTGCAAGATATTCTTTCAGATACAGGAGAGTCTCTGGAGAGGTACTTAGACAGGAAAATGCTCCTGGATAAAATAAGAAATAACGGTTTGAGCAGGCGGGAAAAAGAAGTATTCCTGCTACTGCTAAAAGGTTATACCTTAAGAGAAATCGGGAAGGAGCTGGGGATTTCGCATGTAATGGTGAATAAGTTTAAACAGAGAATAATCAAAAAATGGCAGAAAAAGTTGGGGGTTACCAAATAGTACCTCTTTTTACTTAATACTATGAGGACTTTTAAGTACAGAAGTGATATTATATCTATATTGTGTTTGAGCTGTTTTAAGGAGAGGCCAGAAGGACGTTCAAAAAAATTTGTGATTTTTGGGCGTCTTTTTTTGTTTTAAAGGTAAATATAGACAAAGGAGGTAGAGATGAGTAAGAAGAGTAAAGAAGATGTCGTCAAGATAGTTAAAGAGCAGGATGTAAAGTTCATCAGGCTGTGGTTTACAGATATCTTGGGACAGGTAAAAAGCTTCGCCATTACTGACAGAGAGCTGGAAGGAGCATTGGAAAACGGGATGGGTTTTGATGGTTCCTCAATTACAGGTTACCAGTCAATCGAAGAAAGTGACATGATAGCATTGCCTGATCCCTCCACATTCCAGATTCTACCCTGGAGACCGCAGGAGAAGAAGGTAGCCAGAATGATATGCGACATTCTAACCCCTGACCGTAAACCTTACGAAGGCGACCCTCGCTACGTTTTAAAGAGGGCTTTGAAGCGCATGAAAGATATGGGCTTTGACCACTATTACCTGGGGCCTGAATTAGAGTACTTCTATTTTAAAAGCGACCAGGTTACAGAAATACTGGATAGGGGTGGTTACTTTGATTTAACTACTCTGGATGTAGCCAGTGATCTCCGCAGAGACACGATTCTCGCCCTAGAAGACATGGGAATACCCATTGAATACTCCCATCATGAGGTAGGACCGAGTCAGCACGAGATTGATATGAAATATGGTGATGCACTGGAAATGGCTGACCACGTAATTACTTACCGGATAGTGGTTAAAGAAATAGCCCAGAAGTTTGGTGTATATGCTACGTTCATGCCCAAACCTTTATTTGGTGAAAACGGGAGTGGCATGCATACTCACCAATCTCTTTTCAAAGGAGATAATAATGTTTTCTTCTCTGCAGAAGGGAAGTATAACCTCTCTGACATAGCTAAAAAGTTTATTGCTGGACAACTTGCTCACGCCCGCGAGATGAGTGCTATCTTTGCCCAGTGGGTAAATTCTTACAAAAGACTGGTGCCGGGATACGAAGCCCCGGTTTATATCGCCTGGTCTAACAGGAACCGTTCAGCACTTATCAGGGTTCCCATGTATCATCCGGGCAAAGAAAACGCTACAAGAGCAGAACTTAGATGTCCCGATCCAGCCTGTAATCCGTATCTCACCTTTGCAGTAATGCTGCAGGCAGGGTTGGAAGGAATAGAGAAAAACTACCCATTGTCCGAGCCCATGGAAAAGAACCTGTATCATCTATCCAGCGAAGAAAGAAAAGAATTGGGTATTGAATCCCTGCCAGATAGTCTGGGAGAAGCAGTACTTGTCGCCGAACAGAGTGAATTGGTCAGAAAGGCACTGGGAGAGCATGTCTTCAACAGGTTCATCGAGCTAAAGAAAAACGAGTGGGAAGATTACCGCATACAGCTTACAAAATATGAATTAGATAAACTATTACCCATTCTATAAAAATGCAGGAAATAAAGGCGTTTTACTGCGGAGATAATCCGTAGTGAGACGCCTTTATTTATTATCAAGTTGAGACCAATTACAGAAGGAGTGGAGAATGTATAAGAAAAATTTTGGGTTAATACTATTCTTTATAATGGCTACTCTGCTTTTCCCAATCCTGGCTTCAGCAGAACCTAAAATATTATATGCCACCCAGAGAGGAGTTGATACACTCTGGGTACTTATTGCAGCATTCCTGGTATTTTTTATGCAGGCAGGGTTTGGCATGGTAGAAGCGGGATTCATCCGGGCCAAGAACACCTGCAACATTTTAACCAAAAATTTTATGGATTTCTGTATAGCTTCTCTCGGATTTTTTATGTTTGGCTATGCCATCATGTTTGGGATAGGAAACAATTTCATAGGATTAACAGGATGGTTTTTGAATGGGGCTAAATCCGGAGCGAATATACCCCTCTATGCTTTCTGGCTGTTTCAGGCAGCTTTCTGTGGAGCAGCTGCCAGTATAGTAGCTGGAGGTATGGCAGAGAGGATGAAATTTCCAGCATACATTATATATTCCTTCGCAATATCTGTACTTATCTATCCATTAGTAGGACACTGGATTTGGGGAGGAGGATGGTTAGCTAAACTAAATTTTGCCGACTTTGCCGGTTCGACCGTGGTTCATGTGGTAGGAGGATTTGCCGCACTTATTGGAACAATAATCTTGGGGCCAAGAATAGGGAAATACAATCCCGATGGAAGTGTAAACGCTATTGAAGGACATTCCATACCCCTGGCTTCCCTTGGAGTTTTTATCCTCTGGTTCGGCTGGTTCGGGTTTAACCCGGGTTCTGTTCTGGGAGTGAGTAACGGCGATCTCATTGCCAGAGTAGCAATAAATACTAATCTATCTGCTGCCATGGGGGGAATCACTGCCATGTTATTTGTCTGGAAGCTGTTTGGCAAGCCAGATTTATCCATGGCTATGAACGGCGCCCTGGCCGGGCTGGTAGCTATTACTGCGCCCTGTGCATTTGTAGATCCCTGGGCAGCAATTGTTATTGGAGGTATCGGGGGAATTGTCGTTGTTCTGGGAGTCATGCTACTGGATAAATTAAATATTGATGATCCAGTAGGAGCAGTTCCAGTGCATGGATTCAATGGAATATGGGGAACATTATCAATTGGTTTATTTGGACGAGCATCATTGGGCCTGGCAAACAACGGGCTGTTCTACGGAGGAGGATTGAAACAACTGGGCATCCAGCTTTTAGGGGTAACTGTCGTGGCTATATTCATATTGGTTAGCATGGGACTTGTTTTCAAATGTATTGATAAACTGATAGGATTACGGGTCAGCCGCGAGGAAGAATTGCGAGGTTTAGATATTGGGGAACATGGGATGGAATCTTACGCCGGATTCCAGATATTCACTACCCAGTAATTAGAAAGGAAGGAGAATTATGAAACTTATTATTGCAATGATACAGCCTCATAAACTGCCCGATGTGAAGAAAGCGCTTTACGAGGCAAAGGTTTTTAAGATGACAGTTACAAATGCCGTGGGTTGTGGACAGCAGAAAGGATTCACGGAAACCTACCGCGGTGTAATACACGAGGTTAACCTGCTCAAGAAAGTAAGGCTTGAGATAGCAGTAAACGAAGACTTTGTAGAACCAACTATAGAAGCTATTATAAAGGGCGCCAAAACCGGCAAAATTGGCGACGGCAAGATATTCGTGCTTGATCTGGCCGAGTGCATAAGAATTAGAACCGGTGAGCGCGGCCCTGAGGCTATTGGATAGGAAAATTTAAATAATTAGCATAGCATCACCGAAAGAATAAAACCTGTATCTTTTCTTCACAGCCTCTCTGTATGCGTTAAGTATTATTTCTCTTCCCGCAAATGCACAGGCCAGAAGGAGAGGGGTGGAAGAAGGAAGGTGAAAATTGGTCAGAAGCACATCTACAATTTTAAATTTATAACCCGGGATTATAAAAATGCTTGTTTTTCCCTGCACCGGGTAAACCTTCCCGTTTTTAGCCACTGTTTCCAGTGTTCTCACCACAGTAGTTCCTACTGCTACTACCCTACCCCCTTTTTCCTTGCTTCTGTTTATAATCCGGGAGGCATCTTCACTCACTTCAAAATATTCTTCTTCCATGCTGTGTTCTTCTATGTTTTCCGCTTTTATGGGCAGGAATGTTCCTGCCCCGACATACAAGGTAAGAAAGGCAATATTCACTCCTTTCTCCCGCAGCTGTCTAAGGATGCCTTCGGTAAAGTGAAAACCTGCCGTGGGAGCGGCTATAGCTCCTTCTTTCCTGGCATAGACTGTCTGGTATTTTTTGAAACTGCGGTCAGTAGGCTTTTTGATATAGGGAGGAAGAGGAATTTCGCCAACCTCGTCCAATATCTTACGAAGGGGAAGAGGCGTCTCAAATCTTACTAATTTTCTTGCCCCTAAATCCTGTACTACATATCCTTTAACTTCTCCCGGGAAAATAATCCCGGAGCCTTCTTTTAATTTTCTCCCCTTTGCCAGCACTTCCCAGACATTCGCCCCTTTTTCTTTTAACAACAGGACTTCTACTTTTCCTCCCGTTCCCTTTTTTTCTCCCTTTAATCGCGCAGGGATAACTTTCACATCGTTCAGCACTATCACATCGTTTTCCTGCAGGAACTCTGTTATCTCACGAAATACTCTATCTGCTACCTTTCCTGTTATTTTATCTACTACCATCATGCGGGAAAGACCCCGCCGGGCTGGCGGCTCCTGAGCAATTAACTCAGGGGGAAGATAAAAATCAAATTCACTTCTTTTCATAATTAGAGACCTTGGCAAAGGGATAATAAAATTTTAATATCTCCTTGTAGGAATACCCCATTTCTCCCATCTTCTTTGCCCCCCATTGACACAGACCTACGCCATGCCCCCAGCCCTTACCGGAAAATGTTATAAAAAATAGCCCTGTTTTGAAAGTAAAAAGTGTACTGCGCAAGCGAGAATAGCCAATCATTTTGCGGAAAGTATTCCCTTTATACACTTTACTTTCCCTGCTCCCCTCAACTTTTATTTCGTTTACCCTTCCAGAAGGAGTAAAACTAAGCACTTTTAAGTTTTTTATGCCTTCAACCCCCAGATAACGGGATAAAGTACTTTTGCTTATTCTCAATTTCCAGCGATAATAGGGGGAATCCTGGCAGAAGGGACAGGATACACCCACAAAATACTTTGGCGCACTCTCCCATACCCAGCTTGCCCACTCAGTATGTCCGCCAGCACAGGCAGAAAAATATCCCGGGACCACCTTCCCCTCCCTTAGCAATATTTCTCCCTCCGTCTCTTTAACTGCCCTATCTATCCTGGCATCTTCCCAGTAAATACCTCCGTAAACCATATCACCTGTTCCTGCCGTTACATCAAAAAGCCTTTTCCCGGCCAAGGAATACACAGCATAGGAGCGGGCTGCTACTATCTGTGCCTTTAACGTCTCCCTGGGCCAGGAAGGAGAAATCTCTCCCTTGATAACTCCCCGCAGAAAATCCTCTACATTTAGATAATTTACCGGGATTACTTTGCCCCCGCGTAAATAGATTCTTAATAATCCCCGGTATTTCCTCTTTCCCCACTGGAAGACCTTATCCTTGGGTATGAACTCCAGGGCATTTCCCCAATTTCTGCCCTGGTAAATCAGGCCGTTGTCCTTTCTCCATAGATTACCTGAAGGAGAATAAAAAATTTCCTTTTTACCGGCGCCTTTTATCACCACCTCATTCCTGGCAGAAAGAATCTTTTCTTCAGGAAGCTTGACTCTTATGTCAAGAGCATAAAGCGGGAAAATATAAAATAAAAAGGGAAGTAAAAGAAGAAACCTTATCATCTGCCGCGAAAGATTAGAGTTAAAATAAGAGAAAGGATAATACTCAAGAGAATAGAAGTAGCAATGGGAAAGTAGAAAGTAAAATTTTTTCTCTGGATAAAAATATCACCCACCGGGCAATTTACCCAGACCAGGAATTTTAGTTAATAAAAAAATTATTCCTCCTGCCAGTATTAGAAAAAAACCCGCAATTATTAAAAAACGCCAGAATACATCCAGAGAGTTATTCATGTGCTAAGTTAGCACCCTACAAAATTTCGGAGAAAACTTAAATCAGGCTAAGGGCCAAATAGACTCAAAACTACTTTCGCAGTGCCGGGGGCGGGACTTGAACCCGCACGGGATATACCCACAAGCCCCTCAAGCCTGCGCGTCTTCCTATTCCGCCACCCCGGCAATGAGCAACTCAACGCTATCGCTCTTTATTACTGCCTCTACATTTTACCAGAGAAGTGATATGGTTTTCAAAAGAAAGTTAACTACTCCTCTTCTGTTATTTGCTGAATGATAAGTTGCTCTAATTTTTTCTTTGCTTTTTCGGAGAGTTCTAAAAATTCCATGCCTACAAGATACCTTTTCTTATCAGGCAGGATAGGTTTAATCCACCTAACCACTCCCAGTCCTTCAATTGTGGTAGCATCGAAAGAAATCTGGTATTCTAATACACTTTCCAGAGGAATCCTAATGTGGACCTCAAACTTTACCCCGCCCAAACTTATATCTCGCGTTACTCCTGAGAAAGATTCATCAGGCTTGGAAAGGATAGCACACTCAAGGGGAACACTAATCCTGAGGTGCTTCCTTCTTTCCTCAGCATCTTTTGGTAAACATTCAAAAAGAATTGTATGCCTGCCTATTTTTATCTTATCCCCATTTTCGAGTTTCTTTTTCAATACTTTTCTTCCATTAACTTTTACCCCTGAGTTGCTGGCTAAGTCGTAAAGAATGTATCCTTCCTCCTCAGGCCTTATTTTCGCATGTTCCCAGGACACTCTTTTATCCTTAATAGTTAAATCACAGTTAATTGCGCCCCTCCCTATAAGAAATTCTCTATCCTGAGGAAGTTCTCTTCTCTCTATCTTCTGCTGATTTTTTCCAATAAAGTATATTGTTGCGGGTGGCAAGTGTACTCCATTAACCTTTTCCTTTGGTATATCTTTTAAAATTTCTCTTTTTCTGTATTCTCTGCTTTCTTTCCCAAACTTTTGCATTAAATAAGTAGGGATTAATATTAAGACAACCAAAACAGCAGAACCACCCAGAAGAAAGAGAATAAAAATAAACGGATGCTCAGCGATAAAACCTTCAACCCTCGATTTAGCTTCCACTACGAAAGGAAGCAGAAACAATACCAGTAGTAAATAAGTTTTACTAAACATTTTTACCACAACAATGTTTATACTTCTTGCCACTCCCACAGGGACAGGGCTCATTTCGCCCTATTTTAGGTGTTTCTCTACGGTAAGTTCTAACCCTTTCCTCACTGGCAGAAGTAGCCACAGGACCAGGAGAAGGAGCTTCTGCCGCCGGCTTTGCCATGGGAATCCATTCACCGGGATGCTGGAATGATAAGTTTTGTGGAAGAGATGCCATTTCAATGGGAGCATACTCAGCGCGGAAGAGAAATTCAATAGCTTCTTCTCTTATCCTCTCTATCATTTCCTGAAACAAAGCAAATCCCTCATTTTTATATTCTACCACAGGGTCTTTCTGTCCGTAAGCCCTTAAGCCAATTCCTTCTCTCAATTCGTCCATGGATCTCAGGTGCTCCTTCCAGTGTCTATCTATTGTGCGCAAAAGAACAACCTTTTCCAGTTCTTCCATTACCTCTTTGCTCAGCACTTTTTCCTTCTCCTGAAATTTATCCCAGGCTTTTTGGAAAATCAAATCTTCCAATCCCTCGCGGGTAACTTCTTCCAGGTTTAGTTCAGGAAGCTTAAAAGAAAAAGTAGCAACGACCCATTTACGCAAGCCCTCCAGGTCCCACTCTTCGGGATGAGTAGAAGCAGAAGTAAATAAGACAACTTTTTTTCTTATGAGTTCATCCAGCATTTCTTTAACGTCTTCTCTTAAGTTCTTTCCCTCTAAGGCTTTTCTTCTTTCCTGGTAAATCACTTCTCTCTGTTTGTCCATTACATCATCAAATTCCAGGAGTGTTTTTCTGATATCAAAGTGATAAGCCTCTACTTTTCTCTGTGCATTTTCTATAGCCCGGGTAATCCAGGGATGGGTAATTGGCTCTCCTTCAGGCAATCCTAATCTTTCCATAATTCCTTTTAATCTATCTCCGCCGAATATTCTTAAAAGGTCATCCTCCAGAGAGAGATAAAAACGCGAAGAGCCAGGATCTCCCTGCCTTCCTGCCCTTCCCCTTAACTGGTTATCAATCCTTCTTGCCTCATGCCTTCCCACCCCCAATATATGCAATCCTCCCAGTTCTGCCACTCCTTCTCCTAACTTAATATCTGTACCCCTTCCTGCCATCTGGGTGGCAATGGTAACAGCACCTTTTTCTCCGGCTCTGGCAATTATACGGGCTTCCCTTTCATGATGCTTGGCATTAAGCACTTCGTGTTTTATCCCTTCTTTTCTCAGCCTATTACTTAAATTCTCTGACATGCCTATAGAAAGCGTCCCCACAAGAACAGGCCTGCCTTTCTCGTGCAACTCTCTAATTTCGTTTACCACTGCCTCCAGCATCTCTTCCTGGGTTTTATAGATAACGTCAGGATGCTCCGTTCTTCTCAGGGGTTTATTGGTGGGAATTATTACCACTTCCAGGTCATATATTTTATAAAACTCTTCTGCTTCTGTGGCCGCAGTTCCAGTCATTCCCGATATCTTTTCATAGAGACGGAAGTAATTCTGAAAGGTTATAGTAGCTAAGGTCTGGTTCTCTTTTTCTATTTTCACTCTCTCTTTTGCTTCCAGTGCCTGGTGGAGTCCTTCAGAGAATCTTCTGCCCGGGAGAAGCCTCCCGGTAAATTCATCTACTATCAATACCTGACCATCTTTTACCAGGTAATCAATATCTCTCTTGAAACATTTATGCGCTCTAAGTGCCTGTACAAGGCAGTGAGCCAGGTCCATAAAACGAGTATCATAAAGATTGCTCACTCCCAGAAGCTCTTCTGCTCTATTTATTCCCCTTTCGGTAAGAACAATATTCTTGGATTTCTCATCTAACTCATAGTCCTCCCCTTCTCTAAGCTTGCGAGCTACTTTATCCACCTGATAATAAATATCTATCGATTCCTCGG
>JAADFP010000057.1:0-2008 GCA_013152825.1 Caldisericota bacterium
GGGACGCAACCGCCCCCGATTACTGGTAGCCAGTAGTTGGGGAGGAGGGTAGGCAGCAATACCGTTCTATGTTCAGTCCACAATCCAGAAAGGATTGGTGAAAAGCCAGGGTTTATTTTTCAGGTATCCTTCCAGTCTATAGACCCCTTTCTTTTCCAGTTCTATCTCACCTTTGGTATCTTCTACCTCTCTTTCTATTTTTCCATTTCTGATTAAACGAAATAATGCTTTAATTGGTGAAGTAAAATACAGCCGGCGGGCAGAGGCAAGTGGAACTCTATCCCCGGGGATATTTCCCTCCTCGGTGAACACCTGAAATCCCCGCGAGTCACCTATCCTATCCAGGGCAAAAAAGGAGTGTCCTTCTTTCAGCGCTTGATAAACTTTCTCCCTATCTCTGGAAAATTCTCCCATGAGTTCCTCACACCAGATATGGGTTCTGAGCGTTCTGAAAGCAAAGGTATAAGAAGAGATAGAAACAGGCAGCACTTTATTTCCGTGAATATCAAGCCCGGCAATCCCCACGACCTTTCTCTCCCGGCAAAGATTATCCCAGAGGGCAAGTATTTTTTGCGAAGGCCCGCGCAGACCCCTGGTGGGAAACAGGAAATGAAAAGGAAGATTGAACAGATGCACTTTTTTTATCCAGTCGTACATAAGTGACCAGATTTCTATCCCCTGGAAATTCCGGTAAAGGTAAAAGTCTTCCCAGGGATGAGCAGGAACAAGCAGCATTTTTTTGCCTTTATGAAAAGGATGTGTCACGAAGCCAAATCCCCCCTGCTGGTTCACTTCGTCTATGTAAGCCTGGGGATTGGTAAATTGGTGAAAATCTATCTCTTTCTGGATGTTTAAAGCAAGGTAATGTGCCTCATCCGGGCTTATCTCCTCTCCCACCAGGACCATCATCTCTCCATACCATCCCTCTTTTTCTTTTAGCCGCAGGATATCATGGTCAGTAATCACCAGGAAATCAATTCCTGCTGCCTTCCCTGCCCTGACTACCTGGGTAAAATTACCCGTGCCATCTGAGCAGTCAGTATGGACATGTATTACTCCGACGTATTCGTGTAGCATTTTCGTATTTCTCCGCCTTTCCACATGTAAATGACTCCACCCCACAGGCTGGTAAACAGGGTAATTAAATAAAGAGCCAAAGAGAGTGCCAGGGCATCTACCTCACTTACTGCGGGCAGGGAAGAAAAGAAGAAAACAAAAGCCCATTCTCTTGTGCCCAGTCCGCTAATACTGATGGGTATGGACATAATCACGGCTACCAGGGGGAAGAAAAGGAAGAAGTAAACAGCAGGAATGGGAAGATGAAAGGCAAGAGAGATAAAGTAAACGATGATTATCATCTGGAATTGCACCAGGAGAGAGATTAAGTAGGCCTTAAGAAGTGCATGAGGGGATTTCCTGTAAGTTTTGAAAGACTGGAAAAGATTTTGTATTCTCTCTCCCAGCCTGAGCCATTTTATGTGGTTTAAAAAGGAAAGCAACTTATAGAACCTATGATTGAGCAGCAGAAAGAATATTATCAGCAATAAGGAAGTTGCACCCACTATAAGGGGAAAGAATTCGCGTGCTGCCGTTCTCTCCAGGTTCAAGAGCAGGGCGACAAAAGCTATGCTCAAAAGCCCCATAAATCCTATCACCCTATCCATAAACACAGAGGTAAAAGAGGAGGACATTTTCCCGGTTTTTTTACCCAGGTAATAAAACTTAACCAGGTCTCCTCCTACTACCCCGGGGAGAAAATTGGAAAAGAAAAAACCTACATAGGTGAGAGTAAAGAGGTCAGAAAAGGATAGGTGTATATTTTGCGCTTTCAGGAGCCATCCCCATCTTATTGTCCCCCAGATTAGAGCCAGAAAGAAAAGGGCTGTTGCCACGGCTAACCATAAAAAATTAGCTTCTCTGGCATATTCCGGCAACTTCCCAAGATTTTCTTTGCCAATCTGAAGAAAAAGGAGGTAGATAAGTATGCCGCTTACCCCGGCCCTGATAA
>JAADFP010000057.1:2076-10410 GCA_013152825.1 Caldisericota bacterium
AGCACATAAGGGGCAGGATTGCCAGGAAAAGGGCGGAAGTCTGCTGATATCTCCTTTATCTGCCGGATAATTTCCTGGAAATTACCTCCTGCCATGGCTCCCTTAATCGGATAGGTAAATTCTCCTTTCTCAATTTTATAAGCTAAATCCAGGGGCACAGAAAATTCCCCGGAAACAGGATGGGGAGAAAAGGAGATTATATCAGCAAAAATAGCTTCCTCCAAATCGCCGGCAATTTCCCTGAATTTCCTCTCTCCCCTGCTCAATACAAGGTTAGTGGGAGAAATGCCTCCTCCTATTGAAGCATGTGCCGTGTTGCTCACGCCATCTTTATGAGCAGTATAGGAATTATGGAAATATGTCTTCAAGACTCCTTTTTCCACTACAGTTATTTCCCTATGGGGCACTCCTTCACCATCGCAGGGAGAAGAAGCCATCCCTCCCGGTATTATCCCACTGTCTTTCAGGGTGAATAAATCCTGCGCAATCTTTTCCCCTATTTTATTCCCCATAAATGATCTCTTTTTCTGAACATCTTCAGCATTGAGAGAATGGGCAAATGTTTGCAACAATATGTAAGTGGAAAGAGGGGAAAGAATAAGCGGATAAAAACCTGTCTTTACTGCCTTCTTGTTAAGGTAATCCTTTGCCCGTTTTACCACTCTCTTCGGCAACTCCTCTTCCAAAGATTCTTCCCATCGGTGAGACTTCTCAAAGTCATAAAACGAACCCGCCCCATTTTTCTGCCAGATTATCGCTTCCAGGCTAATTTCCAGGAAAGTAAAAGGTACTCTAAATTCTACCCCCAGGGAATTTACTACTTCCCATTCCTGGCAACTCACCTCCAGAGAGCCACTTAATACCACAGAGGGGAAGACTCCCTTTGCTTTTTTGATAATCCCCCGGGCTATTTTTAGCAAATCCTTTCCCTTTAGTTTTTCCAGGGAGGGCGAGTGCAAACCTTCTACCGGAGATATCTTTTGCGGTAAAGGCAAGGAATAAAAATCAGGGTCAGGTTCAGAGTTTAGGGTTGCTTCCCGAATATAGACAGCAAGGTTATCTTTCCAGGTCTCAAAGTTAAACATGCCTTTCTTTTTCTCCTTGAAAGCCCTGATGATGTGATAATTAAATTCTTCTTCTTTATAGGAATGTATTTCAGAATTTTTAATATCTACTTCTTTTCTCCAGCCTCTGCGGGTATTAACTTCCACCTGTTCCAGCTGCTCTCTTTCCAAAGCCTGGAGAATTTCTTTTCCTTTACTCAAATCCTTTCTCCTTTACTGCTAACTACTATCTACCCACTCCTAAACCAATCCAAGGTCTATAGTCTTCCTACTCCCTTCCCCCTACCAGCATACCTTCTACAAACATAAACGGGCCGCCATCATCCACAGGCACTCCCTGGCCTTCTTTCCCACAGGTCCCTCCACTTTCTGAGAGGGTGTGAGCTTTAGAACACGCCTTAACTTTAAAAAGTGTTTCTAGGGTGAAGCCAGAAAGCGAAACATTACGTAGCAATTTTTGCTTTTTTCCTTTTTCCACCCACCAGGAAGAGTCAATATTAAACATAAACTGACCACTTTCTGGGGAAACGTAGCCTCCGCTTCCCAATTCTTCTATCAAGATGCCTTCTCCCATCATATCCATAAGCTCCTCCACAGAATACTCTCCAGGAGAAAATAAAGTATTACTCATTCTTACCAGGGGAAGATGGTGATAGTCCTGGGCTCTGCCATTGCCAGTGGGATAAGCATCCATAAGCGCAGCAGTTTCCAGGCTATGCAGAAAACCACAAACTTTCCCCTCTTTTACAAGCATCTTCTTCTGAGCCGGCACTCCCTCTGAGTCAAAATAGTAGGAACCATAAGCACCCGGATAGGTAGCATCATCTATTAAAGTGATACACTCGGACCCTATCCTTTCTCCCGTTTTATCCTTTAATAAAGATTGTCCGTGAATTATGTGGTCACCCTCCAGATTATGCCCCAGAGCTTCATGTGCCAAAATACCAGCTACCTGGGGAGAGATAATAACCCTGAACATCCCGGAAGGGGGAGGTGCAGCATCCAACAGTTCCACGGCCCTCTTGGCTACAGGCAAGGAAAAGTTTTCTTCCCGTAATTCCCTGATAACTTCCCAGCCTCCCAGAGCAGCCCGGCTTTTATAAGAGGATTGTTTCAGCCCATTTCTTTCTGCTACCACGTTAAGAAACACGCGGACCCGGGGCAATTCCTGCTCCACCCTGAAGCCAAGGGAATTTATTATCGTCTCTTTCAACCAGGATTCCCCATATACCAAGCGGGTGTGCACTATATTTTTCCGCTTACGAGCAACCTTTTCTAAATTTTTAAGCGTTTCGCTCTTTTCTTTAAAATTTATCCTTCTGAAATCTTCCTTTACTGCAGGTTTCTTTACCGCCCTTACCGGAGATAGGGGGAAGATGCGAGAATTTCCGGGTACAAGCTCACTGGTAGATTCCAGGTTTTTCCATATTTTTTTTACCTGTTCTTTATCTCCGTTAGTAAGAGAAGCAAAGCTCCACCCCCCCTTTTTCAGCACGCGCATAGCTATACCAGAGCGAATGGCAGAATTTACCGATTCAATCCTCCCATCCTCTATGACTACCGAGAGAGTGTGTATCTCCTCCCGCCTTACCTCTCCGAACTTAATGCGGGAGGAAGATACTAATTCTTCAAATAAATCTAACATGGGTAAAACCTAAATAAAGTTGTGAGCACCTAGTAGTGAGCTATTTGTCATCAATTTTTTCTAAACCCTAAATCCAAAATATAAATGTTCAAGCCCAAAACTTCTCCCAAAATACCAAGAAACCGGGTAACCAGGATACTAATTTATTGTTCACTATTTACTATCTTTCCCTACTACTAAGCTTGTCTCTAAAACCAACCTAATGTCTATAGTCTAAGGTCTTAAGTCTACGGAAGCTTACAATCCTTCCAGGTATTCTACCACTTCCTGGATTACCCATTCAGGGGTAGATGCTCCCGCAGTTATTCCCATTTTCTTAATATTATCAAATGTTTCTCCCTCTAATTCTCCACTCCTTTCTATCCACCAGGTTCTCTTCCCTGCTTCCACGGATATCTTATATAATCTGCGAGTATTACCGCTGTTTTTCCCCCCGATAACTATTACACCATCTACATCCTTTAATATATCCCTGAGTGCCTGCTGCCTGGCAGCAGTAGCATTGCAAATGGTATGGACAAACTTCAATTCTTCCACTTTATCAAGTAAAGAGGCAATTATCTCCTTAACCCGTGAAATGTTCATGGTAGTCTGGCAAACTATCCCTATCCGCTTGGGAAGAACCTGTGGAACTTCTTCTACGCAAGAAAAAATGAGAGGAGAATTCTTCAGGTTACCGGCAATACCCTTTACTTCAGGATGTTCTGAATCCCCTATTATCACCACTGTGTATCCTTCTTTTTCCAGCCTTTTTGCCATATCCTGTGCCCTCTTTACAAAGGGACAGGTGGCATCTATAACCTCCTCGGCCTCCTGGAGAACCTCTTCAAACTTCTTTGGGGGGAGGCCATGGGAAGGAATTACCACCCTCTTACCTTTCACCTCTGCTTCCCTGGTAAGCGGAAAAACCCCTTCTCTTTCCAGTTTCTCAATCATGGGGGGATTATGAATGAGGGGTCCCAGGGTATAAATTTCCCCTTTTTGGGCTTTTTTTCTTACTATTTCTACTGCCCTCTCAACTCCAAAGCAGAATCCTGCATCGCGTGCAATTTTAATTTCCATGATTTATAGATTGAAGTGCCGTGCGAACATTTCTTCGTCATCAATTCGCAGTCTATCGTAGAGTATATTGACTATCCCTTCCAGAACAAAAAATAGTACCTGCTCAAAAAGAGAATTCAAAGGTTGAGAAGAGACTGACTCAGAAAGTGATTTAAGAGATTGGGGAATTAAAACCGTGTAATGGCAAGATTTATAGAGAGGTGCAGAAGGATTACCCGTTATAGAAACTACCTCGCCCCCCAATTTTCTGGCTTTAACCGCCATATCAACAATCCGCTCCCTATTTGCCAACCCGGAGAGAATAAGAAGCAGGTCATCCCTTTGGAAAGCAGGGGTTAATGTCTCTCCCACAAAATATACATCTTTCCCAAAGTGCATGAGACGCACAGCAAACATCCTCCCCACCAGCCCGGTACGCCCTTCCCCGTATATGAATATCCGGGGGGCATTTTCTATTCTCTCCAGCAGGTATTGTATATCTTCCTCTTTAACCTTCCTTAAAACAGTTCTGATTTCCCCTGATATTTTCTCTATACTTTCTGCCAGATTCATAGCTTATCCTGGGGAAGGATTATTTCAAATTCCGTGCCTTCCCCTACTTTGCTCTTTACCTTAATCTCCCCTCCATGCGCTTCTACTACCATTTTGCAGAAGGGTAACCCAAGCCCCGTACCCTCAATGCCGCCTTCCTCGTCTTTTCCTATTGTCCTGAATTTTTCGAAAAGCCTGGCAACTTCCTCGGCCGGAATACCTCTTCCTTCATCTCTTATCTTGAAGAAGAAATAATTATCTTTTGTTCCCCATTCCCAGCTTATCCTCTTACCGGAAGGGGTAAACTTTATAGCATTATTGAAAAGGTTGGAAAGCACCCGCTTGAGCAACTTCTCATCGCCTTTTATTATAGATTTTTCTTGCCCTTTATAATCTATTTTCAGGTTCTTCTTTCTCCAGAAAACTTCCTGTTCTTCAACTACCTTTTTTAAGAGCTCACTGAAATCAAACTCCTCTATAGAAAGGGGAACATTTCCCTCTTCCAGCCTGGTAATCCCCAGTAAATTTCCCACCATTTGCTCCAGGTTCCTGGCTGCACTCTCCATGTTCTGGGTTAACTGATTCTTCACTTCCCGAGGCAGTTGCGGGTTTTTCCACATTGATAAAGCAGTAAGAATAACCGTAAGAGGTGATTTCATATCGTGGACTACCATGTGAGTAAGATCATCTTTCAATCTATCCAATCGCTTGAGAGCCTCGTTTTGCTCCTTAAGCATGTTTCTCATGGTGTAAAAATACATGGAACTCATAATAGAAACCTCGTTATGCAGTAATATATCCACAGCAAACGTAACAGAGATTACTTTCTCTTTTTCAGGGTAAGCTTCAAATACATAAGGATAAAATGATTCTTCCAGAAGGTGAAGCATTATTACTAACTCTTCAAAGGAAAAACCTCTTTCTACATACTCGCGGGCAAGCGAGGCTATTCTTTCATAATGCTCATCCCAGTTCCCCGAGGTAAGCCCCTGCAGAAAAATCTCTACCCTTCGCTCTAACTCCTTCTCTATTTCTTCCCCCTTCAAAAAGCCCCTTTCTCCCAGTTGTTTCTGGTACTTTAATGCCCATTTCCGGGCTATCTCTTTTTTAAAGGGGACAAACAACTTACCACAGCTCTGCAATGTAGGGGTAAATGGAGTTAAGTCTAAGATTACTTTCTCAAACTCTATGATTTCTTCCATCTTTCTTTTATAGAACAGTCTAGTACTCTAAAGTATATCAGAGTTTACGCCGGATAGCCAGAAGGAGAAAGGCAATCCCTCCCATAACCGAGCCAAAAATAAAGGCAAATTCTACCCCGATTCTATCCCAGAGAATTCCCATGATAATTGAAGACAAAAACAAAGTGATACCAGTAATAGCATGGTAAACACCGTAAGCTGTACCCAGATGAGATTTATCTACCAGGTCTCCCACCATTGCTCTCAGGTTCCCATCACTCATACCGTAGAAAAGCCCGTAAAATACGATAAGCAGCCAGGCAAATTTTACATCTTTCATAAAGGCAAACCCAAGGTAAATAAGACCGTAAAGTAGAAAGGCAATTTCTATTAGTTTTTTCCTCCCCCATTTATCCGAAAGCAAACCTGCCGGGATACTGAAAAGAGAATAGGAAACATTGAAAACCATCCAGAATATGGGAATCAAGTTTATGGATAACCCTGCACTCTTTGCTCTAAGAATCAGGAAAGCATTGGAAGAATTGCCCAGAGAGAAAAAGAACATCACGATAAGAAAATAACGAAAAGAGGGAGTAAATTCCTTGAAAGTGGTGTGAAGGGGTAGAGTCATTTTCTTTGTTGAATATTTGTCTCCCGGTACATCTACCACTGCACTGAGCACCATTATGGCAATAATGCCCGGGATAAAAGAAATAAGAAATACGGGGCGGGGATTGCCTCTGAAAAGCGGAAGCAAGAGAAAAGCAAGCAGAGGACCTACCACTGCACCCAGAGTATCCATGGCCCGGTGAATCCCAAAAGCCTTGCCTCTTTCCTCTTTTGTGGCAGAAAGGGAGATTAAAGCATCCCGGGGAGCGGTCCTTATCCCTTTTCCCACCCGGTCAACAAACCGGGTACTCAGTGCCTGAAACCCTGAGTGCACAATAGAAAACAGGGGCTTGGTAATATTGGAGAGAAGGTAGCCTGCAATTACTAACTTTTTTCTCTTTTTTATTCTGTCCGAGAACCATCCTGAGAAGAGTTTAAAAAAAGAAGCAGAAGACTCAGCCAGTCCCTCAATTAAGCCGATAAAACTTCGGCTGAGTCCCAACGTAGCAGCAAAGAATACCGGCAAAAGGGGATAAATCATCTCTCATCTCAGAAGAGATATCTGTAAAAAAGCTGGTGAATCCCAGGAGAATAATATTTCTTCTGCGTCTATTCATACTAAAGATTAAAACACATAACGCCTCTTTATTTCAACAAAAAAGATAAGCCCAAAAATCGCATTAGAAAGCCTTAAACTTTCCTGAAGTCTCGGGTGAACTTAGGCAGGAGGAAATAAAAAGCCTTCATCCAGGAGGTGAAGGCTAAAAATTAAAAGGAGAAGAAATCATTCATACTTCACCATGAAAAGAGAGAGTATTGTCCCCTTATTCGCTTTTTCCTCTTTGCCTCTATTTAATATCTATTGACTCCTAATGAGACTTTGGGGTTAAGAGAAGAAATTTGAAAGCTAATATTATTTGTGCTACATTTATCCAGTGAGAAACAGTTCTCCAGATAATAAAACAGTTGAAACTTTATCCAGAAAGGAAAGGGGCATTAAAGATTGGAGGAAAGTCTTCCTCTTCCTGGTTCCTCTTGTACTTTTTCTTTTTTCTTCTTGGGCATCTAACCTAAGGTTAATTAAAAGAACGGATAACTTTATATACGATTTCTTTTTTCGCTGGAATTACGCTCCCAGAGAGAATAACATCGTACTGGTTGGTATAACTCAGGAATCCCTAGAAGTATTAGGGAAGTATCCCTGGCCCCGCACAATATACGCAAAGCTCATTGAGAAGCTTACGGATATGGGCGCCAAAATTATCGTGTTTGATATATATTTCAGCGCACCTTCCGGCAATGAAAATGAGGATAAAATATTCGCAGAAAGCATAAAAAAATCGGGCCGGGTCATTTTACCCATCTACGCCAAGTTAGAGGAAAAGGATAACGTAGGCGGAATTTATCGGGTAGGAAAGGGAAAAGTTACCCATAATATCCCTTCCCTGGAAAGAAACACCCTGGGTATCGGGCACATCAATGTAATTCCTGACGAAGACGGAGTAGTGCGAAGCGCTCCTTTATTTATTCAGGAGGGAGAACAGCTTTACCCCTCTATCCCTCTTATTACCTACATGAGATTCCGGAATATACAAAATATCCAGCTAACAAAAGGATACCTTCTCAGCAAAAATAACAAAATCCCCCTGGATTCGCACAATCGCCTGATAATAAATCACTACTCCAGGATATCTATTCCTCTATTTCCCTTTTATAAAGTCTTACAGGGGAAAGTTTCTCCTTCCTACTTTAAGGGAAAAATCGTAATAGTAGGACAGACCACAGAAGGGTTGCCAAATGCTGATATATTGAATACACCGGTAGGGAGAAGGTTTGGCGTGCTCATCCTGGCAAACACTATTTCTTCTCTTCTTTCCCACGATTTTATAAGCCCCGTGCCGGAATCTACCTACAATTTATTATCCTTAGTTTTCATTTACGGCCTATTTATAATCTTTCTTGTTTCCAGGAAACTATCCTTTTCCATGTTCATGTTTCTGGTTTCCCTGATTCTTTTAGAAGGAATTTCCTTTTTGGTGTTCTTCAACCTATCACTAACTTTTAAGTTCATGCCCATTGCTCTAACAATATTTCTGCAACTATGGTACACCACTTACCTGAATTACCGGGATATCTCTCTGCTCCTTACCCATCGCGATACCCAGTTGAAAACAGTGGAAGCAGTCTCGCAAATTGCCAAAGAGGTAAAGGGAATACCCTTAATGAAAACATTGATAGAAAC
>JAADFP010000058.1 GCA_013152825.1 Caldisericota bacterium
CAAGATAACATTGAGGGCAATAATCAGCTATATATTCTGTTAATTTTAGACCTTTGTTCGTATATGAACGTATTCCACTTAAACTTTTTATCTTTGTAACAAAAGGATATGATGCCTGCTGTAAGCTCTTAATCCTAGACTTAAATTTTCTACTGCAGAAGAAGCAGGTTTTATTTCCCTCTTTTAAATTCTCATAAATTGTTGATATTATACTTTCCGTTTTATCCTTATCAAAAATATCTTCTTTAAAAGCAACTTTGCCACCTATTTTCTTTTTTTCTTGGATAAGTATATGGTCCTTTTTTACTTCTTTTCTTTCTCCCGTACCCTTATCCTCTACATTAACTATCATATCTTCAATTTTACTCTTGATAGCATTGCTTAACAATTTAGTGAATTCGTTCTTGTTAGCAAAATGATAGTTTAATCCGAAGGGAGTAATGTCCACCTTTTTAACAACATCTTCTTCGTCGTCCTCATTTAATCTTTTAATAATTTTTGAAAATGTAGCTAACCCATTATCTAACCATACATCACTAAATTTCTGAGTAATAAATTTCGACTCCATTTCCCTTATCTCTTCTATCTTTACTTCTCCTTCCTTCTTTTATTTTCCCTTTCCCTTCTGGGTTTCGATCGAGGATGCGGATGCAGTAAGGTTATGATACGAGAAATATTTTAAAAATAGACAATAAAACATTTCTGCCTTTATCTTACCATAAAATATGATTTTGGCAAAATTTTTTCTTAATCCTCCAATACTTACACCTCGGGGGTGGAAGTAGTGGTTATTTCCTTGTTTGACAGAATTCTTGAATTAAGGTATCCTTACAACAAGGAGGTGGTGTAAGATTCTTTGCAAAAAGACCTATAAAAATCAGATTACTCTACCGAAGAAGATATCAGATCGATTTAAGGGAGTGGAATATTTCGAGGTAGCAGTGAAGGAGGAGAAAATTGTGCTTACTCCGGTAAAATTCCAACCTTTATCCGAGCCTTCCCTGGAAAAAATCAGGAAGAAGATGTCTGCCTTGGGAATTGGAGAGAAGGATATAAAAGAAGCTATTCGCTGGGCAAGGAAAAATAAGTGAAGTTTAGAATTGTTCTGGACACAAACATAGTAATTTCTGCGCTTCTTTTTTCAAGAAGAACCGGGCTTCTGGTAAATTATTGGAAAGAGAAGAAATTTATTTTCCTGCTTTCGCGGGAAGTTTTAGAAGAGTATATCCGCGTACTTTCCTATCCCAAATTTAACTTGAAAGAGGAAGAGATAAAGTTTCTTATCCAGAGAGAAATTCTTCCCTATGTAGAAATTACTCAGGTGAAATCAAGGGTAGAGATGATAAAGGATGATCCTGAGGACAACAAGTTTCTTTCTCTGGGAGTTGATGGAAAAGCCGATTATATTGTCAGCGGAGATAGTCATCTTCTATCACTGGGGAATTATTCAGGAGTTGAGATAATCTCCCTGAACACTTTTCTGGAGAAATTATCTAATGAGTAACATAAACTTTATATTTATAGGTTATATTAATTTCTTCTCTCGCTTTAAGAGGTATCTGCCACGAAATAACTGACTTGTAATTGACTCCTTTTAATCCTTCAGCAATCTTTTCTACTTTTCCTTGATGGCTCACCTCTATGACTTCACCAGTTAATTTCTTTTTGACTTCCATAGTCACATCTTTATCTTTAGAATTTTTGATGTATAGCTCACCTTTTACCGTCACCAGGTCGTAGGAACGGCGATATAACCTGACATCTCGTTCTCTATCTATTTCGTATTCATGCCTGTCGGTCTTAATATCAGTGGCTACGGTTAATTTCAAGTTTGTCTTTGCACCTTTAGGTGTATATTCGATAATATCCTGTGCAATCGGTTTCCACCCCCTCACTGTAAGAGCTGGGGCTGTGGTCCAGGGATATGCAGTGGAATTGGTGAGTTTTATGGAATGCCAGACTTGCTCCCTTTCTTTTTTCTTCTGCCCAGTGCGATAATAGCCCCGCATGTCTACTTCTATTGTATCTGGAATTTCCCATTCGTATATGTGTTTATAATTAACTTCATCAGAAAAGATATGGTAATACGCTCTTTCTCCCTTTTTTAAGCTGATACCTTTTTTATTGTAAAGAAAAAGGTCTTCTTCAGATGCTCCAGGTAATCCCTTAATAGCTGTATAGGTATAATCCAGGGAAGGAATCCTTTCTTCTCGTCTTGCAAAGGAAACGCTCTGGCTCATGACATTTGCCAGTCTATTGTATTCTCTCGGTCTTCTACCACTCGCTCCTAAGGCCGCGATAAATTGGGTTAGAGTTTCTTCTAACGCCATAGGAGATAGGATATCAGCGTATGTAAAGTTTGGATAACCAACTACGAAGAAAACATCTACATTTTTTAAGTCCTCTATGTCATTGATAATGGTTGCTTTCATAGTTATTCTCGCTTTTTCAGGTTCTTCAATATTTATGAGATAACTGGGAATCCAGCTGATACCTTTTTCTAAATAGGCCAAGCTTAACCTTGCTTTCTTTTTTCGGGTAGCTATTTTAAACTTTATTCTTTTGGCTTTTTCTCTGCTAATAAATTTAGTGGAACAGCGAGCGGGAAATTCTATCTCCGAAATTCTATTCTTATTCAGGGCTACCTCACCATTTTTTGTCTGGAGTATTACCATGGTAGCCAGTTTTGGCTGGCGATAGGAAGGAGTATAGCTCCTGCGGTAGTTATACCGAATTGTATCTTCTTCTGGTGTTCTATTTTCGGGTACTGATTTAATTCTACCTTCTATAGTCTTATCCCCAAAAGTTATTACCACTTTTTTCCCAACATTAGCTTTAAGCAGCTCTTCTATGGAGATTGTTTCAGTTTCTTTGTTAATTTCCTCTTTAAAACCTATTGCTTCTTCTAAATTGACATTTTTGTCCAGGGTCCCAATCCACACAGAGCCCAGGGTTGCATTCGGTACATATTCTGTCACAGCCCACCCATCCCGCAGGCGAACCTCTCCCTCTCGCACAAAAAAGCCAAGGCCGTTTTTGAAGATAGCCACGGCCTTAACTTCTGTATTTAATACTGGAAGATTGGTTTCTCCTGCTAAAGAAGAAGAGACCATGAGAAAAGAGGAGAGAAGACCTAATAAGATAAATACCCTTATCCCTTTTAACACTTTATACCCCCTTTAAATTGTTTTCTCAAATTAACCAGGGAAACGCTACCCAGGAAAATACTAACACTAAAAGGATGTTTTTACAAAAATATTCTTGCCTGTTGTAATACTAATTCTCCAGAAGAGAGAAAAGTCGGAGTAGGAAGAATGATAGTGCATAGTAAACAGTAAGCAGTATAAAGCTTGCTTAACTTATATCACGAGAAAGATTTGCCGCTATATGTTCTATTTCCAGAATTCTATCCACCCGGAAAACACGGGTATCTCTCCTATCGCAGCAGAAGGCTTCTACTCCCAGGAATGGCTTGTCCAGGTAAGTCATCTCCCCTACTCTCAGGGGTTTAATGATTCTATTTGATTTTTCGTCGTTTGGCTTGAGGTAGGTTATTTTGAGGGGATTGTTTTTTTCTATTGCCTGGTTAATAATTTTTACTTTTTCTTCCACCGGCAGGTCCCTTTCTGAAATTTTATACTGATATCTGGTAATGAAATCCACTATTTCCCTGTCCATGAATATGTGTCTTTTCTCTATGGGTCTGCGCAGGATTATTCCATCAAGTGTTCTACATCTACTTAAGGCCACATAAATCTGCCCGTAGGCAAAAATCCCTCCGCTCACATCTATTATTACCCGGTCAAAGGTTTTTCCCTGGCTTTTATGAATGGTTATTGCCCAGGCAAGTTTCAGAGGATACTGAATGAAGTGCCCGATAACTTTTGCCTCCAGGTTCTTGGTTTTGGGGTTAAGCTGAAAATGGAAAAGTTCCCACTTGTAGGGATAAACCTCTTCTATATTTCCTTCCGGGAGCTCTACCCTGATAATATCTTCTCCCTCTTCTTCCCTGTTTATTATTTCTACCACCCGGCCAATCGTCCCATTTACCCATCTTCCATATTCATCATTGTTCAAAAGCATTACCTGAGACCCCACTTTGATTTTCAGCTCCAGGTCTGTGGGCAAGTATTTTTCATCAAATTTTCCTTCCAGCACCCCGTGATAGACATGTAACTCTGCTTTTATTCTGTCTAGCTGTCCATGATTTATTTTCGCCGCCAGTTTATTGGTTGAGGTAAGGTAGATGTAGTAGTCAAGATGGTTAAGGTCTATATCCGGATTTACTCTCTGGTTGATAATTTCCAACTCTTTCTCAGTGATTGTGTTGTTGCGAATAGCACTTAACAATTTTATAAATTGCTTATCTTTCTGGCGGTAGACTTTTTGCAGCTCGACAAATTCCATATCCAGCTGCTCGAATGCCCTGGCAGCAAAGAAGTAGGAGCTTTTGTAGAAGGAGTTAAAAATCTCTTTTTCTTTTCTCAGAACCACGGGGGGAAGCTGGTATAAGTCTCCGATAAATACCATCTGTATTCCACCGAAGGGTAAATCAGGATCTCTTCCGTTCAATCGCAAGAATGTATCCACGCAATCCAGTAAATCCGCTCTCACCATGGAGATTTCGTCAATAATTATGGTGTCTATTTTCTGGTAAATCTGGGCAAATTTCTTTGATTTTATCTTTTTTATTTTTTCCAGGGTAGTATTGGGTTTGAAGCCAAAAAAGGAGTGGATAGTTTCTCCCTTAACGTTAACCGCAGCTACTCCGGTGGGAGCCAGCACCACTACCTTTTTTTGGGTCTTTCGCCGAAAGTAGTCAAGCAGAGTGGATTTTCCCGTACCCGCTCTTCCAGTAATAAGCACATTTTTTGAGGTGTTTTCTAAAAGGCCTAATGCTTTTTTGAATTCTTTGTTTATTTCAACTGTTACGGGAGGGTTTGTTTCCGGAGAAAATTCCTCTTTATTCATTTCTTCCCCATATCTCCCAGCAACCAAAACCCTGTGAATTTCTGGCACCAAGCCCCGCATCGTAGGAAAGCTGTATAAGCCTGGGATCTCCTACTATCTCGTAAATCCCCATCCACCCTTTAATGACGGTTTCTTTGTAGATAATCACTTTTTCATGAAATGGTTTAATGTTATAAGGCGTTATTCTAAATTCCAGACCAGAAGCAGGTTTCTCTCCATAAACCAGGCAGTATTTCTTCTCAAGATTTTTCTTTATCAGTTCGTTAAATTCATTTTCTAAGGGAGAATAGTAGTACGTTTTTTTTGAGCCGTCGGCTTTCATAAGTGTACTGCGAATTGTTATGGGAGAAAGCATCTTTGCATAAACTCTATCAGGGAAATTCGGCCTGGGAAAAACATTTATAGAGGCAATGAAAACTTTGTTTGTATGCAAACGGAACTCCTCCCCCTTGAGAATACCCTCCGCCACACTCTGCAAAATTTCATGCTTCGGTGATGAAATAACCAACTTCACCGGAGAATTGAAAATAAACTTTCCCTTTTCTTCCTTGAATTTACCCATAAGACGGGAAAAGGTAAAAAGTTTGAATCTTCTTTTCTGGTAGAGAAATCCTTCTTCGTGGAGAAATTTTCTGAGAGTGGGTGCCAGCAAAGAATAAATAAACCCCTGCAAGATATGATTATGATGCACGGGAAGAATTAAATTTCTTTCAGAACCAAAGTCTATTACCAGCCGCATTATTTCCTCTATATAGCTTATTTTACCCTAAAGAAAAAGATAATTAAATTTTTGTTTTTTAGTAAACAGGGAACAGTGAATAGTAAGCAGTAAATAGTGAACGGTAAATAGTAAGCAGTGAGTAAGTGAATGATCCTGGCTTCCTGCTACCTTTGAGGAAGATGGATTCCTTCTTTCGCAGGAATGACAGAGCCAGACAAATATGGAATGTAAAGCTATAATGTAAATCGCCAGTTCTACCTGTCATGCCTGCCTGTCCCGATGCATATCGGGGCGGAAGCAGGCATCTATAATAGCCAAAACGACAGAACAACTGGGAAAGATTGGAAGGGAGGATGCAGGATACTGGAATATCATCGCATAAATCCTTCCAATTGGGATTGCATTTTTCGTTTCTCTGGATTCCCCGGGCAAGTCAGGGAATGACAGAGAACAAATTTCTGGTAAGCAATGACCAGCGATTGGCATCCTGGTTTCCCGGGGAAAGTTTGGGAGTTTATCTCAGCGCTTACTCTACAAGGCAGGCAAATAATTCACCTATTCACTGCTTAGGGATTCTACGATTTCCTTAACTATTTCCAGGGGAAAGCCACGTGAGAGAAGGTAACGGTAGGTTCTTTCTTTTTTCTTCTTTTCTTCTATCCTGCTTTCTCTGTTCCACTTTTTTTTGGCCAGGTTCCAGGCTTCCTCTCTTTCACGTTCTACCGGGTACAATGCACGCAGCATTTTTTCAATTAGTTCTTCCTGCACTCCTTTCTGTTTTAGCTCTCTACGCAGGGCAAATCTCCCCTTCGGGTTATGGAGCAATCTCCCTTCTATCCAGCTACGAGCAAACTCTTCATCGTTAATATAACCCCATTTCTCAAGCTT
>JAADFP010000059.1 GCA_013152825.1 Caldisericota bacterium
TCGAGCTCCAGGTTTATTTCTCTTTCCAGTTCCGGGAGTTCGGAGAGGAGTATGCCGATTCTTTCCGGGTTCAGTACTTTAAGCCCGATTACCACTATTCTCCTGCCTTTTCTTATTCCTTCCTCAGTTAGCCCCTGGGAGTAGTGCTTGCCGAAGATGGCATGGTTCTCCGGATAGGGATAGCTTTTTACAAATTTGAATCCTACGCTTCTTAACATTCCCTTCAGGCATTCCTCTCCCGGTATCCACCAGGTGGTGCCGTCGTTTCTGTAGGTGTGTTCCACGAATTTCATTTTATCAGTGTCTATTTCATCCACCAGGGCTTCTGTTTCTATCAGCACCATCTCTGTGGTTAGTTCGGATATTTTTTTGAGGGCGAAAAAGGGATATTTGAGGTGGTAGAGGAGGCCAAGGCAGAGGGTGAGGTTGAATTTCCTGGATAGGGGGAGGGTATATACGGAATGAATGGCAAAGTTGACTTTGTTTGCTCCTTTTATTCTTTTTACAAAGTTGGCCTGCTTGATGTAGTGGGCGAAATCTATGCCCAGGACTTCTTCTGCACCCATCTCTTCCATTTTTATGGAGAAGTAGCCGGCGTTACATCCTGCATCAAGCACGCTCATACCTTGCAGTTTCCTGGGGAGGAAGTTTTTGATGAATTCCCACCTGTATTCTGTGTCCAGGGGGCCGGGAGTATAGATATCATCTGTTATATGAATCCTCTGGCCCCAGGGAGCAAGCAGGTTTATTTCCCTGGTTATTTCTTCTGGCAACACGATTCTAACCTCCTGTGTATTTCCTGGTTATGCATGAGGTTGTCGCATTCTTTGCGGCAGCCTATATCTTTAAAGTAGGGGTGGCTTTTGGATAGGTACTTGGCTTTTGCCCTGAATTCGTTGTATTTCGGGGAGAACCAGATGTCTTTGAAGGAGTCTGTGTTTACGTTGCCCATTATTTTTTTAACTCCCCGGCAGCAGGGAGCAACGCTGCCATCGGAGAGTATCCTGGCAAATATCCAGCCTGCGTAGCAGGGAATGCTTTCTACTTCTATTCTGTCGTATTCTCCTCTGTAGAAGTCTTCGGGAGAGCGGGAGATTCTCTTGAGAAAGCCGGGGAAGAATTCTAATTCTATGTGGTCCTTCTGGCTCTGTTCCTGTATCTTGTAGGCGGTTTTTAATAGTTCTTCCCTCTCTGCTTCTTTTAATAGAAGAGTGTCGGTCTGCTGGGGGAATACATCTACCAGGGTGAAGTAGAGGGCATCAGCACCGTATTCCAGCCCGAATTTGTACATGCCGGCAAAATCGGTAAAGTTGTTGTTCATTATTACGTTGGCAAAGGTAACCCTAAGTTTATTCTGCTTTTTTTCTTTCAGGTAAAGCAGGTTCTCCTGGAGTTTTTTGAAGTAGAGGGGGGAGGTATGCGGATGCACTTTTGTGTAGGTCTCCGGATTGGAAGCCCAGATGCTTACGCATAGTTCTTCTATTCCCAGTTCTATCAGCCTTGCTATTTTTTCCCGGGAAATCAGGCCGAAATTAGTGGTGATGGCTACGGCAAGCCCCTTTTTTCGCGCGTATTCCACGACTTCCATCAGGTGCCGGTACATGAAAGGCTCACCGCCGCCGGTAAAGCGGATTTTTTTTGTTCCCAGGGAGGATAGCTCTTCTATCAGTTTCAGGAGGACTTCCCGCGGCAGCTCTTTTCTCAGCCATTCCGGCGAGGGTTTGTCTTTCTGCAGGAGAGGAGAATACAGCCAGCAGCTTATACATCGCAGGTTGCATCGGTTGGTAGGGTCAATTACCACCTGCTCCGGGCCGGTGAAGGCTTTCCTTCCGTGCCTGATGCCGGCCAGAAGCGGGTCGTCTGGGGGGAGTTTGCCTTCTTCTTCATCTTCTTTTTTTCTTTCTGCGGGGAGTAGTTTAGCCACCCTTTTCAGGTAGTTTCTCTCGAAAGGAGAGAGGGAAAGGATTCTTTCGTGTACTTTGAGGTTTCTTTGCAAATCATCGCAGGACTTGTAGCAGCCTACCTGGCAATTGGGGTCGTTTCCTATCAGGCAGAAAAAGGGGTCATTCCTGTCAAAGGTGAGGGTCTTATGCCGGAATTCCTGGTAGGGGGGAGAGTTCCATATGCGGGAAAATTTCTCCCGGAAAATGTTGCCCAGGGGGATGCGGTGTGCCTTGAGACAGCCGTTTACATTTCCGTCCGGTAGTATGCGGGTAAATACCCATCCTATATAACAGGGGATTTTACCGATAATCCACCTGTCGTAAAGCCCGGTAACGGCATCCTCTACCTGGGAAATGCGGTTGAAAAACTGCTCAAAGTTAAAGAGCACCACTTCTCTTGCCCAGCCTTCTTCTCTTTTCTTCTTTACCTTTTCACAAATCCTGATTAGTTCTTTCTGCTGGTCTTCATTGAGCAGGAGAATATCCGTGGCTTCCGGGATAGTATCTATAACGGTAAATTCTACGGATTCTGAGCCGGTCTCCCGTGCCAGCTCAACCATTTCCTCGATTTCCCGGTAATTCAGGTTGAAGATAACATTGTAGAGTTTTACCAGGGGGAAGCCTTTTTTATGCTGGTTGAGATAGGAGAGATTGTCTTTTATTCTCTCAAAATCTGCTTCTGTTCTGCCCGGATGGGTAAGCGCATAGGTGCGGGAAGTGCCTGCCCAGGTGCTTACCGTGAGATGGTCTACGCCTATTTCTATAAGTGCATCAAGCGTTTTCCTATCCATAAGCGTGAAGTTAGTGTTTATATAGCAGGTGAGCCCTTTTTCCTTGGTATAGCGGGCAATTTCCAGCATGTGGGGGTGCATGAAGGGTTCGCCGCCGCCGGAATAGTAGATTTCTTTACAGCCGGAGGCCTGCAGTTCATCTATCAGTTCTTTTACCAGGGGTAGGGGTAGACTTTGCTGTTTTACTTCTTCCGGCATTTTCTTGTCTTTCAGGAGAGGCGAATTGCACCAGCATCCGATGCACTGGTTATTGCACATGTTGGTAACATCTATTTGCACGAATGAGGGCCCCTGGTAAGCTATTTTCCCCTGGAATATTCCTGCTAAATCGGGGAATTTTTCCAGGTAAAAGGAAGGCTTGAGGTGTCTTACCCCTCTTCTCAGTACTCCGGTTAGACCTTCCAGTTGCAGGGCTGTTTTTATGAATTTGGGTATTGATCTTCTATCCTCTTCTTTTACCGGGAGCACTTCTTCCCGGGAATTGCCCAGCCTGAGGTTTAAGGCAGTGAGACAGGAGTCTCCCGGGGAAAATACTCTCTCGGGAAGAGAGATCTTGAGGATGCGGGTGTTGAGAGAGGAAGGCGAGTTTTCCAGTCCTATCCTGCCTTCTTCTATGCTTTCCAGGGAGAGGGCGGGCAGAAGGGCACTGCCTTCACCGCATTCTCTTACCCCTATCCATCTTACCCAGGGATGAATCAGGGGTATTTCTTCCCAGTCGGCGGGAGGGGGGAACCGGCCATTTTCCATTTCGGTGAACCAGTGGAGATAGCGATGCGAGAGATGGAGGAGGAGTTTGGCTTCCGGGATTCTCAGTTTTCTAAAAGCCTTCAGGTTGACTTTAAGGTTGAGCCCGCCCGGGATACTGCGCAGCTGGAAATATACGGTAAGCGGCAGGTTGTGCCAGGTAAATTTTAAATAAAGGCTTCCCCTGGACTTCCGGCAGGAAGTGGAGCGGGTAAGAGAGGTGTCAAACCACTTATCCTTTATACGGAAAGAAAGGTTTATGCCTACCCCTTGGGTTACCTCTTTCCCCTGATAGTGAAGTACTCCTTTGCCTTCCATCCATTGGAAATGAAGCGGGGGAGAGGATAAAGAACGCCTGCGGGCAGTTAGCTTGTGAAGGTTATGTTTGATTAAAAATCCCGTAAAATGCCTGATTTTCCTGAAAGTGGCTTTTAACCCGTAGTGTTTGAGGTAAAAGGATAATGTCCTGAAATATCTTCTTTCCATTGGCAAGCGGAGGGCTTCCCGTTTTTTTAGATGTTCTCCCCAGGCCTGATAGGCAAGTCCACGGGCCTCTTCCAGTTCTTCTGCACTGAGGTTGTCTGTTTTTACCACGCTCCTGTAGTTCCCGTCGTAGAGGGAGTAATCTTCTGTGCGAATAAATCCCTTTTTCTTCATTTCCTGGTAGAAATCGGTACCGGGGAAGGGGGTGGCGATGGAGAATTGGACGGAATCCGGGTTGAGGGAAAGGGCAAAGTCAATGGTTCTTTTTATGGTTTCCTTGGTTTCACCCGGCAGGCCAAAGGTAAAGGTAAGGTGGGTTCTTATCCCCAGCTCCCGGGTAAATCTTATCATCCGCTCCGCTTTTTCCAGGTTCATCATTTTATTGGTGTTATTAAGGATTTCCTGGGAGGCGGATTCCACCCCGTACTTTATGGAATGCAGGCCTGCTTCCCGTAATATTTCCAGCACCTCTTCGTCCATAAGGTCAGGACGGGCCATGATGGCCCAGGGAAATTTCAATCCCCTGCTCAATATCTCCCGGGCAAGTTTTTTCATGCGGGATTTTCCTACGTTGGTGGTGTCATCATCAATGTATATGGACTGGAAGTGCATCTTCTTAATGAGAAACTCCATTTCATCCACCACTTTCACCGGGTCCCTGGCACGGAAGCGGTTTCCCCCGTACATCAATTGCGGCCAGGCACAGAATATGCAGCGGAAGGGACAGCCGCGGCTGGTCCACATCTGGCAGGAAGGAAGAGGTAAGCCTCCCGGCAGATCAATGTACTTTTCCATGGGCAGCTCCTCCCTGAGCGGCCAGGGCAGCCAATCCAGGTCTTTTAACAGGGGGCGGGGAGGAGTAACTTTTACTGCGCCGTTTGGCTCCCTGAGTATCAATCCTTCCACTTCTTCCGGGCTTTTACCCTGCTGCAGGTTCCTGGCTAATTCGTAGAGAGTTACTTCGTATTCTCCTATCAGCACAAAATCCAGGAAGGAGTGGTGCTTTAAGAATTCAGGATTTCTTACGTTAAAATCAGCTCCTCCTATGGCCAGGGGATATTCCTGTAACCGGGAGAGTATTTTTAGGTCATTTTTTAAGGAGACCGTGGATATCTCGCTGAAGATTAAATCCGGGGAGAATTCTTTTACTTTCTGCAGGAACTCGGGAGTATCTATTTTCTCAGCCAGGCAGTCCAGCAGGCAAACTTCAAATCCCTCTCTCTTGAGTAAGGCGGCGGCGTATCCCAGGTAAAAAGGGTAGGGCTGGTAATCGCCCTCGGTCTGCGGGTCCTTGATGTGGGGCCAGCGAGAGCCAGCTCTCACTCCCCACCGCCCGTCTTTTACCCAGGGCAGATTAACCAGAAGAATTTTCATGGAAATTGTTTTATCCAAACTTTCAGCAGTCTTTGGTATTATATACTATCTGATATGGGGGTATTTCTCAAGGGAGAAGTCGGTGCTCCCATCCCGGTAAAGGTTGTCCAGCTTACTTACCATACCTGATATCTCAAATTCTTCTTTTACCGATTCCCTGGCCTTTTCTCCTATTTTTTCCCTCAACGTTTTATCCTGTAACAGTATTTTCACCTTACCGGCCATCTCTTTGTAATCGCCCGGGGGGATGAGGAAGCCATTTTTGCTCTCTTCTATTATTTCTTTCATGCCGTCCACTTTGGTTACCACGGGGGGGAGGCCTGAAGCCATGGCTTCAAGCAGTGCTTTTGGCAGGCCTTCCCATAAAGAAGTAAGCACAAAAACATCAAAAATTTTTATTATTTTCTCTACGTCTTCTCTCCAGCCCAGAAGGTAAAACCTATCATTTAGCCTGTTTTTGTATATTTCCTCTTCCATGCGTTTTCTTAGAATACCGTCTCCTACAATTATAAAACCGACTCTTCTCCCGGGAATCATGCCAGCCATGCGCACGAAATCCAGGGGGTTTTTCTGGGGCTTTAGGCAGGAAACTGTGCCTACTATAAGTTCTTCTTTTATGCCCAGCGCTTTTTTTAGTAGCTCCCGGGGGAATTGCCTCTCCCGGAATTTTTTAATCTCGATCCCGTCCCGTATCAGGAGGTATTTACTTCTTCTTCCTATTCCCTTAGCCAGGCCTTTTTTTATATCTTCCCGGGTGATAGCGATTAAGCGGCTGCTGATGCAGGAAGTGACCTGTTCTAAAAAAACGTACAATTGCCGGGTGAGAAAAAACTGCTGTTGATGAAAAGGGAATCCATGTATGGTGTGGTAAATGCGGGGCACTCCGGCGAAGAAGGCTGCCCATCTACCCAGGATACCTGCTTTGGAGGAGTGAGTGTGCACTATGTGGGGGCGGATTTGCAAAAATTCCTTGAGGAGCAGGAAGAAGGTGAGCATGTCAAATAGGGGATTTATCTCCCGGCGGAAGGGGAAGTATTTCAGGGTGATTTGGGGTATTGTTTTCCGCTTTCTTGCTCAAATAGCCCGGGGAGGTGAAGAGGTATACTTTATATTTACTGCGGGGCAGGTGCTCTACAGTGTAAAGGGTGGAGGTCTGTGCTCCACCGAATTCTAATTTAGTAAGGACATGAACTACTTTTGTTTTCATGAGTAACAGTGTATATCGGGAGCAGACGGGAATCCGTATCTTCCACCAGTAAGACTCCCCCTCTATCCTGCCCTCCTTTGTCATTCCTGCGGAAGCAGGAATCTATATCGCCTGCCAAAATATGCACATTAGCTCCTCTGGATACCTGCTTTCGCAGGTATGACAGGCAAGCTGGCATCCTGTATCTTGTATCTTGGTTATTGTATCTTCCCTACTCACTTATTCACCTATTCACTTACTCACTACTTACTGCTCACTGTTCACTACTTTCCCCGTCTAAAGTCTCCAGTCTATAGTCTAACGTCTTCCGCTCCCTCACTTCTCCTGTACGTTTCTTGCTCTGCCCCTCATTATTCGGAGGGGTTTGCTTTTCTGGTGTTCTTTCCAGTCTATTTCCTTCAGCTTGTTTTCTGCCATCTTTACGGTTACCTTCCCCCTTAAAACGTCCACCTTTACCACTTCGCCTTCTCCCTCGGGAAGAGAGATTTTGTTGCCTTCCCGGGGGAAGTTCTTTCGGAGTTCGCGATAAATAGGGTACTCGTAGGAAAGACAGCATCTCAACCTTCCGCACCATCCCCCGATTTTAAAGGGGTCAAGGGGTAGTTTCTGCTCCTTTGCGGTCCGGATATTGACCGCTTCAAAATTTTTCAGAAAACCGGCACAGCAGAGAGGATAACCACAGGGCCCGATACCCTTGAGAAGCTTTGCCTTATCCCGTGCTCCAATTTGCCTCATTTCAATCCTTACCCTGAATATACGTGCCAGATCTTTTACCAGAGTTCGGAAGTCTACCCTGCCGGGGGCAGTGAAATAAAAGGTAATCTTGTCCCGGTTGTACTCAGCCTTAACTCGCACTAATTCCATGGGTAAGAGCAATTCCTTTATTTTTTCTTTGCATACTCTGTAGGCCTCTTTTTCCATGGATTTGATGGCCTCCAGGTTTTTTATCTCCTCCTTTTCCATTATTTTTATTATGCGGGGGAGGGAGATATTGCTGTCGGCAGGAAGTTTCCCTCTTACCTTGCCCCATCTTTCTCCTTCTACCAGGCACCAATCACCCACCTTTATCTCTTCTTCGCTCTGAAACCATCCGCCCTTTTCTTCTCTTTCCAACCAGAGATAATAGAAAGCCATTTTTACTCCTTTTTATTCAGGTTCTGCGTCAAGAATTGTCCAGAAGATACTGGCGAAGGTAAGGGTAAGATTGGCATTTCTCTCCAGGGAGAATCTTGCCTTTTCTAATATTTTCAACTTACCTTCCAGTTCTTCCATAGAACAGGTGCTTAATTTCTTAATTATTATTATACTATCAGAATTGAGGATATCTTTCCTTCCTTTCTTGTGCATCATGGCATCCCAGAGCAGGGAATAAAGGAGGGAGAGTATCTGGGTAAGGAAGATTTTGATTTTTTCCTCTACCTCGGATAGGTATTGGTTTTCTTTATCCTTGGCAGAAGACTTTCCTTCCACGGCTCGAATTTCCTTCATCTTTTTCTCTATTGCCTCTTTGTTTTTTTTCTTTGTGGTTTTTACTTTTTCATTGATGAGCTCGGTGAGCCTGGAAACCCGGGAGAAAATAGGTTTTTTACTTTTTAGTAGTTCCAGTATCTTTCCCCTCAGCTCCCATATCTCCATTTCTTTCCACAGATTTATAAGTTCTTCGTCTCCTCCCGTAATAGAGTAGAATAGGGAGGCTTTTTCCCGCTCCCAGCCCGAGACATCCTCTATCCAGGCCAGTACCCTGTCCCGGGGAGGGATGAAGAATCTTACTCTATCGCAGCGGGAGACTATGGTGGGAAGAAGAAGCTCCGGCCGGGGGGATAAGAGAATAAGAGTGGTGAAAGCAGGCGGTTCTTCCAGAATCTTGAGGAGTGCGTTGGCTGATTCTACGTTTAATCGGTGAGCGTTTTCTATCACCACCACTTTCCACTTGCCTTCCAGGTGGGAGAGGTGGACTTTCTCTTTTACCTCTCTGATTTTATTTATGCCAATGCGTGAGGCAGCTCCCCCTGGCTTTACCCGGATAAAATCCGGGTGCACATCCCCCTCTATTTTTTTACAGGAGAGACAACGGTCACAGGGTTCGCCATTGTCTCTATTTGTGCAATTCAATGCCTTGGCAAATTCGCGCGCGGCTGTATCTCTTACCCACTTAATACCCCCGTGGAAAAGATAACAGGGAGAGATACGCTCCTTGTTTATGGATTTCTTGAGATAATTTATGGGTAGGTCTTCGCCTATTATTTTTTGAAAAGACATGGTAGAACTTCTTTTTCTATTATATCCAGCACTTTTTTTAGTACCACTTCTTTCCCCTTCTCCACTTCAATAACTTTTATCCTTTCGGGTTCACTCTGGGCAATTCTTAAGTAGCCTTCCTTTACTTTGTTATGGAAAGAGGGCGGCTCCTTCTCGATGCGGTCCCTTCCTTCTTTTAAAAAACCCAGCGGGGAAGGGGTGCTGAGCAGGAAAGTTATTCCTGGTTTAATACTGTGGGTTACTTTGTCGTTCATTTCTTTTATCCAGTCCAGGGGTAAGCCTCTCCCGTATCCCTGGTAAGCAAGAGTGGAATCTATGAACCTGTCCAGGATTACAATCTTTCCCTGTTCCAGGTCAGGAATTATTCTCTTGTCCACTAATTCGCTCCTGGCGGCAAAGTAGAGAAGAGCCTCGGTTAGGGGAGAGACACTGGTGTAGAGGAGAATCTCTCTTATCTTTTCTCCTGCTTCGGTTCCTCCTGGTTCTCTATAAAGAGAGACAGAAAATTCTTTGTCTGTAAGGTACCTTATCAGGCCTTCTGCTACGGTGCTTTTCCCGCAGCCTTCCGTGCCCTCGATGCTTAAAAGATATCCACTGTTAAACATATACTAACCTTTTTTGCTATTTACTGCCGGCTACCGGTAACCGGCGGCGGTTGTCCCGACACATGTCGGGAGGACAGGCAGGCATGACAAGTAGGTCTCACTTACTCACCTACTCACTTTTACCACTACCTACCTATCCCCAAATCAACCTAAGTTCTATAGTCTAATGTCTAAAGTCTAACCATATTCTACCCCAGGCGGGAGAATTTTGCTCAGTTTCTCCTGGAGTATTTCTTCCCCTTTTAGGAAAGCGAATTCTGTCACCAGAGAGTAAACAGGGTAATTTCCTAATGCTTCCTCTGGCAATTTTAGGGCGTCTTTTTCCGTGGTGATAATAAAATCTGTTCCCTGGGATAGGAAAGATAGAATTTTTCTTACCTCCTTCTCCTGGTAGGAGTGGTGGTCCTGGAATCTTGCTACCCGTTCTACTTTTGCTTCCAGCAGGGAGAGAGTTTCCTCGAAGTAGCAGGGATCTCCCAGTCCCGAGAATATGCCCACCTTTTTACCTTTAACTGCTTCAACAGGAAGAACTTCGTTTTTGTTTTCCGGTAAGGTTTTTCTCTGGAGGAATCTTGCCCTGTGAAAGCCCTTTAGGAAGGGAATCCGGGGAAATTTTTCCTGTATAGAAGAGAGGGTTTTTCTATTTATTCTCCGGCTATTGGTCTTGGTAAAGATTACTAAATCTGCTCTCTGCAGCGCAGAATAGGGCTCTCTCAGTTTCCCCCGGGGGATGAGATAGTTGTTGCCGAAAGGGTCTGTGGCATCTATAAGGAGTATTTCCAGGTCCTTGTGCATTCTACGGTACTGGAAGGCATCATCCAGGATGATACATTCTGCCTGGAAGCTTTTATATAGCAGGAAAGAGGCTAGCCTGCGGTTCCTGCCGAAGGATAAAGGAATATCAGGCAGTTTTTCTTTTAAGAGAAGGGATTCATCTCCTATGTCTTCCCAGGTAAGAGGTTCTATGTCTCCTTTTCCCAGTAGCCCTATTTTCTTTCTTGCTCCGTAGCCGGTGGTTACCAGTCCCACCTTTACATAGGGTTTTAGTTTCCTGGCCAGGTATTCCACGAAGGGGGTTTTTCCTGTACCTCCCCAGGTTAAGTTGCCTACGCCGATTACTTTGAAGGGAAGTGGTTCTTCTACCTGTTTTTTGCTCTTGAGAAGCCAGGAGAGGTAATGCAGGTAGCTTAGAAATGTGAGCCCTGGCAGCAGCCATTTGTTTTCGCTTTTCAGGACTTTTAAGAGAAAAGGATAGTTCTCTATTTTGTGTGGGTAATCATGCATTATTTATCATTTCGTTGCTGAATATTTTCTCCCATTCCTCATCGTAGTAAAAAGTAAAATGCGGAACGTAGCGGAGTTTGAGCCGGTGGGTGATTTCTCTTTCCAGGTAGGGTGCAGCACTTCGCATTCCCTCTAAACCTTCTTCTTTTCGACCTTCTCCCACACCGAAGGTCATGAAAATCCTGGCAGATTTAATGTCCGGGGAAACTTCCACCCGGGTAACCGTGCAAAATCCCACGCGTGGATCTTTGACTTCGGCAAGGAGCATCTGGCTGAGCTCTTTCCTGATGGCTGCTTCCATCCTGAGAATGCGCCTTTTGTTCATAATATTTCTTTCTCAAAGTTAAGTACTTCCAGGTTTTTTACCATATCTCCGAAACTTATTACATTGTCCAGCACTTTTTCTACCTGGACACGGGAGCTGTTTATGTAGGCAACACCAAGAATGGATTCCCTCCAGGAGTCTTGCTTTTCTAACTCGCAGACACTGACCTGGAATTTCCTACGTAGCTTCTCTTTGTAGCTTTGCAGAACCTGTCTTTTATCCTTGAGGCTCTGGGATTCAGGGAGATAGATATGGAGCCTCAGAGCACCGATAATCATGATTGAAATGACCCTCTTGTCTCAACTCCACTTCTATTATATAGGGAATTCT
>JAADFP010000060.1 GCA_013152825.1 Caldisericota bacterium
AAATCTCCCACTATTTCCTGTGAATAAGAGGTTTCAGAGATTCCCAGTACTACCAGCAATCCTCCTGCCATGTACTCACCCAGGAAATCCCGCGCTGTCCCCCCCACTACCACCACCGGGTAAACTCCCTTGTATGCTTTCATGTGTATGCCCACCCGGTAACCCACATCTTCCTTGATAAAAATTCTGCCTCCTCTCATGGCATAACCCACAATATCCCCCGCACTTCCATGGATCACCACCTCGCCTGCATTCATGGTATTGCCAGTCGCATCCTGGGCATTGCCATTTACCACAATTTTAGGCCCATCCATAAACGCTGCCATATCATTTCCAGGCACACCGTTTATCACAATCTCCACATCTTTACCTTTTAAAGCATCTCCTATGTAACGCTGGCCACATACATTGTTTAAAATTATCTTTTTGCATCCATCTTCCACCTCTTTTTTAATCATCTCGTTCAGAGTTCTATAATGGATGCCGGTTGCGTCTATAGTAATAATCTTTGCCATTTTTCTTACTCTGTAAAACCTTCCCCTTTTACCATGTGTTTCCTGTACTCTGCCGGAAGTACCAGCAAGCCAAAGTCATCTGAGAGCAGGTCATCTTTAAAGGAAGAAACATCCAGTTTTTCTCTGATTAAACCGGAAAATATCCCCGCTCTCTCGATCTTTCCCATGAATATAGCCCCTACGATTTTATTATCTTTCAATATTATCTTCCGGTAGTAATTTTCTTCTTCATTTTTCCTGGATAAAATCTCAAAATTCTCCGGATCAGGGGGATTGGTAATGCCAAAAGAAATAGTCGGCACTCCCACCAGCTCTACTGAATTCATTATAAATAGCCCATTGTACCTTTTCTTTTTTCCGGCCATATTGTATCCGGCAATTTTACCCTGACGTGCCGCAGTAGGCCAGATAGCAATCACGCTCTTTTTCTGTAAAAGAAAGTCTTTTGCCTCGGTCATATCACCTGCCGCATAGATATTTTTAATATTTGTCTGCATGAAATCATTTACCAGTACCCCTCTATTGCACCTTATAGGCGTACTTTCAACCAGGCCCAGGCTGGGTCTCACTCCCACGGCAATTACCAGCAAACTGGTAGAAAGAGTTTCTCCACTGCGTAGGATAACTTTATTTATCCTCCCCTTCTTCTCCTCCACCCTGACAATTGTATCTTCTTTTCTCACCTGGCAATTTTTTCTGCTCAAGGCATTCTCCAGGATAAGAGAGGCTTCCTGGTCAAATGTATTGGCCAGGATTCTATCTGCCAGCTCGATTATGTTTACCCGTAAACCTCTCTCCAGCAAACCCTCGGTGCATTTTAATCCGATTAAACCTGCGCCCAGAACAGTCACTTCTTCTATCTTATTAGCCTGTATATAATCTATTAACCTGTCCACCTCTTCCAAACGGGTAAAGGTGAATAATCCTTCCTTCACTTTTTCTATGCCTTCAATAGGAGGAAGTATAGGCTCTCCACCACAGGAGATTAAGAGCTTTTCGAATTCTATTTCTTCTCCCCCGGATAGCTCCACCTTCTTCTCTTCCACTAAAAGCTTGGCTACCTTTCTATTCAGAATCAGCTGCACTCCATTTTCCTGGTAAAATTCTTTATCTCTAAAAGCCATCTCTTCCTTTGTTACTCTCCCACCCAGATAATACGAGATGAGCGGCCTGGAATAATTTATGATATTTTCGTCGGAGACTACGGTAATTCTCCCTTTCCTGTCCACTTCCCTTATGGCCTCTATACAATAAACCCCGGCTACCGAATTACCTATGATCAAGTATTTTGTTTTCATGATAGCACTACGCTTTTACCAAATACCGTTTTACTCCTTGTCAATTCTTTCTCCCTCCTTATCCACCAGGATAATCGCCTCGTTGGGGCAATGTTCCACACAGGCAGGGAATTCTAACTCAATACACAAATCACACTTGGAAGCCACTTTTTTCTTTTTAAAATCAGGCTTTATTACCCCATAAGGGCAGGCCATTATACACATCCAGCATCCCACGCATTTATCCTTGTTATGTAAAACCATGCCAGTTTTTTTATCCCTGTACATGGCACCGGTTAAGCAGGCTTCCAGGCAGGGAGCATCCTCGCAATGTCGGCACTGGAGGGTAAAAGAAACTGCCCCTCTCTCCTCAAAGTAAATACCAGACACAGGCCGGGGCTCCTGTCCCTTATATGCCTTAATAATATCTTTTGACTTTGAATGGGCCACTATGCACCACACTTCACAAAGCCTGCAACCCATGCAGTACTCTTCCCGGATAATTATTCTCCTTGGCTTGTTTACCTTTTTATCGCTCATTTACCATGCCTCTCCCGCATGCTTAATCCCCAATAATTCCAACTCTTTCTCGTGCAGGCCGATTCCTCTTAGCTGCTCCTTATTTCCCCTCAAACTCTCTATGGCATTTATACCCATGCCTCCCAGCATTTCCTTTATCTCCAGGGACCATCCCCGCAGCAGGTTGTAAGCTCTTTTTGCCCCTATTTCCGGATTCAACCTCTTAGTAAGGTAAGGGTCCTGGGTAGCAATACCCCAGTTGCATTTCCCCGTGTAGCAACGCTGGCACAAATGACATCCCAGAGCCACCAGGGCTGCCGTTCCAATATACACGGCATCCGCTCCCAGCGCCACCGCCTTCACCACATCACCGCTTGATTTTATTCCACCCGCGGCAATAAGGGAAGCCTTGTGCCTTATCCCCTCTTCCCTGAGTCTCTGGTCTACCGCGGCCACGGCCAACTCGATGGGAATACCCACGTTATCCCTTATAATCTGGGGTGCTGCACCCGTTCCACCTCTTATCCCATCTATTACCACGAAATCAGCCCCGGCCCTCACAATACCGGAGGCAATGGGAGCTACATTATGCACAGCGGCAATCTTCACTCCTACCGGTTTCTTATAATCTGTGGCTTCTTTAAGCGCAAAGATAAGCTGTCTCAGGTCTTCTATGGAATAAATATCATGGTGCGGAGCCGGGCTGAGAGCATCTGTTCCCTCGGGTATCATCCTGGTGGAAGATATCTCACCGGACACCTTCTCACCTGGCAGGTGACCACCAATTCCTGGCTTTGCTCCCTGTCCAATCTTTATCTCAATGGCTGCTCCCTTTTTCAAATATTCCCTATCCACCCCGAACCTACCGCTGGCCACCTGGACTATGCAGCGATGCGCATAAGGATACAAATCCTTGTGCAATCCCCCCTCGCCCGTATTCCAATAGGTGCCAAAATCACAGGCTGCCTTTGCCAGAGATTTACATGCATTAAGCGAAATAGAGCCAAAACTCATTGCCGTAAACAGGACAGGAGTCTCCAGCTCAAGCTGGGGCGGTATCTCTGTGGTATTCCTTACCTTTGATTTCTTTTCTACCAGTTCTATCCTGTCCGGCTTACTTCCGATAAAGGTTTTAAGCTCCATAGGCTCTCTCAGAGGATCTATGGAAGGATTCGTTACCTGAGAAGCATTCAAGACGATGCGCCCAAAGTAATCCCTTATGGGTCTATCATTACCCATCCCAATCAGGACCACTCCTCCTGTCTCGGCCTGCTTTATGATATTTCCCAGGGCATCACTTTTCCAATTAGCATTCTGCTTTATCTGGGATTTGTTTCTCTTTATAACCAGTGCCTCTGTGGGGCAGACATCTTCGCAGAAATGGCAGCCCACGCATTTTGCCGAATCAGCAGAGACCTTGTCTGTTTCCGCATCGTAAGAATGCACATCATTAGCGCACATGCGACAGCATACTTCGCACCGAATACACTTCTCGTCATCCCTTACCACATCAAATTCTCTTAATCTCTTTGGTTTAGCCATCTTATCTGCGGTTTAACTCTTCATAAATAATAAAAACAAACACACCTGCCGTCCTAAATCCTCCACATTCCGAAAACTTATTCACTGCTTCCTCACATCAACTTTCCGATGGTGGGTTCTCCCGCCCGGGGCATCCATACTTTATCCAGCTGGGGAGAGACAATTTTTATTGCCGCCTCTTCACTGGATATATAGAGGAAGTCGCCCTTGGTAGCCGCCACCAGGGGACGAAGCTTAATTCTATCATTTAACCCCACCATGCAGGAAGAATTTGCCACAATCACGGAAAACGGCCCATTCACCAATGCAGGGCCATAAACCATGCGGAGCGTTTTTAACAATTCTCTTTCTTCCTTATCCTCTATTCTCTCTATCTGTGACCAGAAGGGAGCAGACAAAATATTTCCTACTGTCTCAAATGGTATTTTATGCCGTCTCACCAGCAAATCAAATAAATAGGTAATCACTTCCGTATCCGTAGATAGAGTACAAAAATAACCAAAATTCTCCAGGTATCTTTTATTCACTCCGTAGCTGGAAATTTCTCCGTTGTGCACCACACTCCAGTCAAGAATACCAAAAGGATGGGCTCCACCCCACCATCCCACACTATTGGTGGGAAACCTATTGTGCGATACCCAGATATACCCCTTGTACTCGGGCACCCTGAAAAACTCTCCGATTTCATCCGGATTTCCCACTCCCTTAAATATACCCATGTTTTTCCCGGAAGAGAAAACAAATGCTCCCTCTATTTCCTTATTTATATCCATTACCACCTTGATTATGTAATCCTCTGCACTTCCCACCTCTTTCTCTATCTCCAGGAAATATCTCCACAAGAGCGGAATAAATTTAAGGCTTTTTACTCTCCTGGTAGGAATCGGCTCGGAATGTTTAACCCCAAAATTCTTCTTTAGATAATCCTCCGTATTTTCCTTGGCTCTATCATCCTGGTACATTATATGAAAACACCAGTAGTCTTTTAATTCTGGGTATATACCATAGGCTACGAAACCACTACCCAGCCCACTTCCCCTCTCCAGCATGTTGCAAATAGAGGCATAAATCGCGTCCCCGGAAAATAACTCCCCTTTCTGGTTCATTATCCCGGTAACCCCGCAGGCAGAGGGGACACGGTAATCTATATCAGGAATCAATTTTTTTTGCATGACCTAATTATATTACAATTTCCCACTTAAATACATACCTAATAAAAAAAGGCGCCCCGCGTGAACGCCTTTGCTCGCCGATACCCCAGCGTACTCCGATACCTCTACACTTATAGAAGTAAAAAACTCCCTCCTTTGGTAACCACCAAAAATCAAAGTTGCTTTTTTCCCGGCTTTTATTTACAATCTACCACGTATGAATCGCGTAAGAGAAGATATTATAAGGGTTTTATCAGGGAGAAAGCTCTCTTTCTGGGAATTTCTCAGTGCGCAGGGATATTCCTTGAAAGAGGTAGTGCAGGAACTCAAAAAATTGCTGGCGGAAGAAGTAATTATCTGGGATGAACAGGAGAAAAAACTATACCTGCAGAAAGCATACCCTCCCTTTCCTGATTACACCTGTTCTGCCTGTAAAGGCAAGGGGAAAATTATCAGGGAAAAATTCCAGGAAGCTCTCAATAAATTTAAGGCAATCACTATAAACCGCCCTATCCCCATTCCCGAGTTTGACCAGGGATACATCTTGCCGCAGGACCTGGCACAAAAAGCTATCCTGATGAGCGAAAGAGGAGACCTGGACCACAAGGATATTCTCATACTGGGAGACGACGACCTCTTCAGCCTTTACCTCTCCCTTCTCGGCACCGCCTCCAGAATCGTAGTCCTGGAGATTGATAAAAGGCTCCTGCAGTTTCTCACTGATTGGAAAGAAAAAGAAAACTTAAACCTGGAATTTCGCGTTTGCGATTTATCCAATCCTCTTCCCCCGGAGCTACTTTCCTCCTTTGATGTCTTTGTAAGCGAGCCACCAGAATCCCTGGAAGGACTAAAAATATTCTTTTCCCGCGGCAGAGAAGGATTGCGGGAAAACGGGGCAGGATACGTGGGACTTACCCGGTTAGAATCATCTACCAGGAAATGGAGAGAAATAGAATTATGGCTCCTGAACAACAACTTTGTCATCACTGATATCTTAAAAGACTTCAGCCGTTACGCAGAAACAAAAACGGATATAGAAAAATTCTATCCCCACTTCCGGCTTTTGCAGGAACTTCCTTTCTCTCCCGGCCCGGTAGATTTTGACTGGTATACCTCATACCTGCTCAGAATAGTAAAACTGAAAGAGGAGCAGGGAAAGTTTTCTTCCGACCTCTACATGGACGAAGAAACCTGGACCACTCCCGCAAAATTCAGACATGAAAGTTGAATGCCTTACAGTAGGGCCCTTGCAGACCAACTGTTACCTGCTGATTAAAGAAAAAACCGCGCTTATCATAGACCCGGGCGACGAGGGAGAAAAAATCTGCCAGTTTTTACAGCGCCACTCCCTGAACCCTTCACTCATTCTGGCCACACA
>JAADFP010000061.1 GCA_013152825.1 Caldisericota bacterium
GAAAAAATTGATACCTTTTACCACCCTCCCCTCTTTTACATCCAGGCAGGGGATTATTCTCTTGGCAAGCATTTTACTCCCATTCAATGGTAGCGGGCGGTTTGGAGCTTATGTCGTAAACTACCCGGTTTACTCCTTTTACTTCGTTTATGATGCGGTTGGATATCCTGTCTAAAACCTGGTGGGGAATCCTGGCCCAGTCGGCAGTCATTCCATCCTCTGAGACTACTATTCTTACTGCGATGACATTCTCGTATGTTCTCTCGTCTCCCATGACCCCTACTGAACGCACGGGAAGAAATACGGCAAAAGCCTGCCATAGTTCATTGTATAATCCCCCTTTCCTCACCTCCTCTTCCACTATGTAATCCGCTTCTCGCAGAATCTCCAGGCTTTCTTCGGTTACCTTGCCAATAATGCGTACACCTAAGCCGGGGCCGGGAAAGGGATGACGAGAGATTATTTCTTCCGGTAGATTGAGCTTTCTTCCCAGCTCTCTTACCTCGTCCTTAAAAAGTTCACGAAACGGTTCTATAAGCTCAAAGTTCATCTTTTCTGGTAAGCCTCCTACATTATGATGAGTCTTAATGGTGGCAGAAGGCCCGCCAAAAGAAGAGACAGATTCAATAACGTCAGGATAGAGAGTCCCTTGAGCCAGAAATTTAACTTTGCCGATGTGTTTGGTTTCTTCTTCAAATACCTTAATAAATTCCCGGCCAATAATCTTTCTTTTTCTCTCCGGATCCCTTACGTCTTTGAGAGCTGCCAGGAATCTTTCCCGTGCCTCCACTATGCGGAGATTTTTTCCCAGTTTTTTACCGAATATGGTTTTTACCCGCTCCTTTTCTCCTTTCCTGAGCAAGCCGTTGTCCACGAAAACAGCAAAAAGGTTTTCCCCTATTGCTTCGTAAAGCAGGGCTGCCAGAACCGAGGAATCCACTCCTCCGGAAAGAGCACACACTACTTTTTCCTCGCCTACTTTTTCCTTTATTTCTCTTATACTCTTTGCCAGGAAAGATTCCATGGTCCAGGAAGGGGAAAGTTGCGCAACTTCGAAGAGGAAATTCTGAAAAATTTCCTGCCCTTTTGGAGTATGTACCACTTCCGGGTGAAATTGAACCCCGAAAATCTTTTTCTTTAGGTTGCCGATTACCGCATGAGGGGAATTGGGGGTGGAGGCGAGGGTGAGAAATCCCTCCGGCTTTTTCTCTATCCTGTCTCCATGGCTCATCCATACTGTTTCTTCTTTCTCAAAACCTTTAAGCAGTAAATCTTCCTTAGTCACCAGGAGGGGGGTTCTTCCGTACTCTCTCTTATTGGAAGGCACAACTTTCCCGCCCATGACTTCTGCTATTAGCTGTAAACCGTAGCATATGCCTAATATGGGCACTCCTATACGGAAGATGTCCGGGTCAGGAAAAGGAGCATTGGGAGTATGGACACTGGAAGGGCCGCCGGTAAGAATAAGTGCCTTTACTCCCCACTTTTTTAACTGGTCAGCTTTTACGTTGTAAGGGACTATTTTGCAGTATACCTTGCATTCCCGGACGCGTCTGGCGATTAATTGATTATACTGAGAGCCAAAATCCAGGATTACCACAGGACACATTTCTTCTTGCATAATTTCTATTTTCTACTTAAATGGAACACTTAATTTAACATATCCTGGATTTATAACCAAGTCCCACTTTTTCAGGGTAAGCCCAGGAAATTCTGAATGAGCTTTAATCCTATCTTCGAACTCTTCTCCGGGTGGAATTGGCAGGCAAACATATTTTTATAAGTTATGGAGGAGGTGAAATCTATCCCATATGGTGTAGTGGAAGAAATGATTTTCTCTTCGTCCGGTTCCACGTAATACGAGTGCACGAAGTAAAAATAGGAATTATCGGGAATTTCCCTGAATATCTTAGCAGTGAGGGGTGAGTCCTGGCGTTCGCCGGGAGGGGTAAGCTTGATGTTATTCCACCCCATATGAGGTATCTTCAACCCCGGGGTAGGGAGGAATTTTTTCACTTTTCCCGGTATAATGCTCAGCCCGGCTACGTTTCCCTCCTCGCTCCATTCGAAGAGCAATTGCAACCCCAAACAAATACCCAGGAAAGGAGTTCCTTCCTCTATTTTCTTTTTTAATGGTTCTACCAACTTTAGCTTTCCAAGATTCTCCATAGCTTTACCAAATGCACCTACGCCGGGAAGAATTAGTCTCCCCGCTTGTTCTATATGGAGAGGATTATTGCTTATTGCCACACTTCCCCCGCATTTTTCCACTGCCTTTGCCACGCTCCTCAAATTTCCCATGCCATAATCTACTATTACTACCATCAGCTTTATCTCTTTAATAATATATCCATAGGGAAATTAGATGTGTCTTGCTCTCGATATTCCCACCCGTCCTTCCGACCTACTCCCCTGCTTACTTCTTCCTGTGTCATTCCAGCGAAAGCGGGAATCTTCTCTTTCGTTGAAAGATCAGCTAACAAGAACGGCGCTCCACAGAGAGGCAAAACTTTAGATACCAACCCGTAAACCCTCAACCTAAACAAATTCTAACTCCCAATTCTTAAAAATAATCCTAAAGATGCAACCCTAAACTAATGCTCACTCTAATATCTATAGTCTAAAGTCTATTGTCTTGTCTGTCTTCCACCCCTATTACCCTACATATGATACCACTTTTTCTGATATAATTGGCTATATTATCCCAAAAGTCACATTAGAAAGCCGTAAACTTTCCTGAAGTCTCTGGTAAACTTAAGCGGGAAAAATAAAAAGCCTTCACGTTTTTATTTTCTCCCACCTAATTGTACAGAGGCTTACACCAGAATTTAACAGGACCTAATGCGATTTTATTGGTTCAACCCTATCTATTGACTCCTAATGAGTTTTTTGGGATTATAAGAGTGTGGATAATTTGCTACTAAGGAATGGCGGAGTGAGTAGTATAATTTCCACTTTCATAGAAGAAATAGGGTGTCTTCCCTCACTAATCCCGTCAAAACTCAATCTCATTTCTTCTTTGTTTTCTCGTTATCTGGAAATCTCTAAGAATAGAGAAGTTACTCTCTATCGTATTCCTGCAAGAGTAAATCTTATGGGAATGCATATAGAACATAGAGGAGGATATGTCAATCATATCTCTTTACCCTATGAGAATTTTTTATTAGTGGGTAATGGGGAAAAAGGAAATTACGAATTTTTTAACTTAAGAAAGGAATTCCCCCCCCGAAAATTTATATTAAAGGAATATCTTCACTCTTTAAGGAACGAGGACTGGCTTAGGTTTATCGAGAAGATAGAAATTCCTCAAGGAGATTGGGGGAATTATCTGTTAGCTTCTATTCTCCGTTTAGCTAAAAGTTATCCCTTAGAAAAATATTACGGATTAAAAGGTGTTATTGGAGGTGATGTCCCCCTTGCTTCTGGCCTTTCTTCCTCTTCCACCTTAATAGTGGGAGTGGCATTGGCTATTATAAAACACAATTGTTTATCTTTGTCCAGAGAAGACTTAGTAGAAATGTGTGGGGAGGCAGAATGGTTTGTGGGAACCAGGGGGGGGGCGGGAGACCATGGCGCAATGCTTCTGGGGAAAAAAAATAAAATTCTCCACCTTCGTTTTTTCCCTCTGACCTACGAATATTTAGATTTTCCTTCAAATCTTTCTTTGATAATAGCATATTCTGGAAGGAGAGCGCAAAAAACTAGAGGTGCAAAAGATATTTTTAATGAAAGAATCGCCACATATATCTTGGGACTTAAATTACTAAAAAATAAGTTTCCGGAGTGGAGAGATAGATTAACAAGAATAAGGGATGTAACTCCGGAGAACCTTGGAGTAGAAGAAAGAGAAATATATCGTATTTTGCAGACTCTCCCCCTGCGAGCAACTCGTGAAGAACTCAAAAAAGAATTAGGAGAGCGGGAGATTTTGCCTCTCTTTTCATCTCATAAAGAACCTCCTGAAGGATATCGCATAAGGGAGGTTTTGCTCTATGGAATAAGTGAATGCAGAAGAGCTAAGATCCTGGCAGAATTAGCTAAGGAGCATAACTGGAAAAGAATTGGAGAATTAATGTATTGTGGTCACGATGGTGACAGAATAAGTGTATGGCAGCACAGCAAAAATAAACCATTTACTCTCTCCTTTACAAAAGATTATTTAGAAGAGGTTTATCGGAAAAATCTTCTCCTGGAGGAGGTAAGTGGTAGATACTGTTGCAGTACAGAGGAACTTGATCTTATGGTAGATATAGTGAAGAAGCTCGACGCTGTAATTGGCGCCCGTTTAACCGGGGCAGGGTTAGGAGGGAGTATCGTAATTATCTTAGAAAAAGGAGGGGAGAAGGAGGTAAAAGAGCATCTCATAAAGAATTACTATGGTAAACTGAATATTGCTCCCCTACTTCTTGAAGGAGTGCCTGTTGAAGGTGCAGGGAGGATATGAGGGATAGCGAAGAAAAGTGTGACATAGAGATTAGGATCTGTAGCTCCCCTTTTCACGGTATTCCGCGGAGCGGAATTTCGAGGTATATCGGGATGTCTGGTAGATAAGCAATTGTTCAAAAAAAAGGAGGTCAAAAGATGACTAACGGTTCATATTCTCCCGACGGAGTATTCTATCCTTTTCCTACAAAGGAAGAGTCTCAAAAGGAAGCCGAAGTACTGGAAAATATTACTGTTGAAGAGAAAAGAAAGGGAAGAGAAATCGTAGCAGTACAGGGATTGGGTTTTGTAGGATGTATAATGGCAGCGGTAATAGCAGATGCAGAAGATGAGGATGGCAATCCTTATTACTTTGTTCATGGAGTGCAGAGGCCATCAGCTCGTTCCTACTGGAAGATTCCTGTGATAAATGAGGGTAAACCACCAGTGGAGTCTACTGATCCAGATGTGCCTGAGATTTTTAGAAAGACAGTTGTTGAGAAAAAAACCTTGCATGCTACCTGGCATGAGAAAGCATACGAACTGGCAGATATAGTAGTGGTTGACATCCAGCTGGATGCTACCAAGCCGAGCTTTGGTAGTGCAGAGATCGGGTACTGCGATACGGGAGCCTTTGAGGCAGCTATAAAACAATTGGGGGAACATATAAAACCAGATTGTCTGGTATTGGTGGAAACCACGGTGCCTCCCGGAACCTGTAAAAATATTGTAAAACCTATTCTGGAGGAAGAATTTAAAAAACGGGGAATAGATGTCAAAAAGAACCCTCCCAGGATTGCGCATTCTTATGAGAGAGTAATGCCGGGAGCAAATTATGTAACTTCTATCCGGGATTTCTGGAGAGTTTATGCCGGGATAGATAAGGAAGCAGGAGATCGAGCAGAGATTTTTTTAAAAAGAGTGCTCAATACCAGAAAGTACCCCCTTTCTCGCCTGGGAGACACCAATGCTTCAGAATTGGCAAAAACAATGGAAAACTCGTTCCGGGCTACGAACATAGCTTTTGTATACGAATGGACTCTTCTGGCAGAAGAGATAGGGATTAATCTCTGGGAGGTAATTAATGCTATCCGGGTGAGGCCTACCCACCGGAACATTATGGCGCCGGGGTTGGGAGTGGGCGGATATTGTCTCACGAAAGACCCTGTGCTGGCTCATTGGGCGTATAAGGATATCTTTAAGTTAAAGAGGGCAAACAATGACTCTGTGCTGGGACATTGGAAAACCTGGGAAAAATTTAAAGAACATGTAGGCCTACCCATGACAGTAGAATCGGTTAATATCAATGATCTTATGCCTTTGCATACCGCAGATTTAACCCGGGAGGCACTGGGAGGAAATCTTGCAAAACAGAAAGTATTGATACTGGGTGCTTCATATTTGCGCGATGTAGGAGATACCCGCCATTCTCCCTCTGAAATACTCTGGCATGCTTTAAAAGAAAGAGGAGCTCTTCCCTCTGTGCACGATCCACTGGTGAAGGTATGGCCTGAAATACCTTCTGCAAAAGTGGAAAAGGATCTCTGGGAAAGCATGAAGGGAAAAGATGCCATAATTTTTGCCGTGGGTCACCGGGAATACCTGGGACTTCCTCCAGAAAAAGTTGTGGAAGCAGTAGGTAAGCCATGTGCTATTGTAGATACCCAGAACATACTCAACGATGAAGAGATTAAAGCATATCTTAAATTAGGCTGTGAGGTTAAAGGAGTAGGTAAAGGGCACATAAGATACCTGAAGGAAGAAGTAGAGAGAAGTGGAAGACTATAGACTTAAAACTTTAGACGATATACTTTAGTAGTGAGTAGCGAGGGGGGAGGTGCAGGGAGTGGATTCCCGCTTTCGCGGGAATGAGGGGAGGAGGCAGGGGGAGTTTTCCTATCTACTAACTACTGTCTACTATCTACTGAGATAGTAGCG
>JAADFP010000062.1 GCA_013152825.1 Caldisericota bacterium
CCTTACTGCTCACCGTTTACTATTTACTGCTTACTGCCTCTTCCCTCGCTACTCACTACCCGCTACTCGCTACTATCTCAGTAGATAGTAGACAGTAGTTAGTAGATAGGACTCCCCCTTTACCCTGCACCTACCAACCCCAAAATAGTAACTAACTCTTCCCTCGCTACTCACTATCTGTCCATTAATGCCTAACGCCTCACGTCTGTAGTCTTAAGTCTAAAGTCTTCCGACTGCTCACAGGTAGTAAACCGGGAGAAAGTAAATCTCGGTGTTTTTAACCTTTCTAACCTCGCAAAACCCCTGTGTGAGAACGTATCCGCATCTGGGAGAAAACTTCTCAATAAAACTGTAAAAACTTTTACCCAGAGAGGGAGAGAGAGAATATTTTACTTCAATGGGGATAATCTCTCCTTCTCTTTGTAGAATAAAGTCCACTTCTGCTTTGCTTTTTGTCCGCCAAAAATTTAACTTCCCCAAATTCCTTCTTTTCAAAGAGGAAAAGGCAAAATTTTCTACTAACTGCCCTGCTTCATTCCTTTTCTCTATTTTCCTGAAATCTGAAAGGAGGTAGTTTCTGAAACCATTGTCTATAAAATATATCTTTGGCGTCTTAACCAACTCAGTGCGTGGATTTTTATAAAATGGTTTCAAGAGGCTAACGATAAAAGTATTTTCCAGAACCTCCAGGTGCCTTATTACTTCCCTATATTTAAGATGGGATATATTGGAAAGCTCATTATAGTTTAGTAAGCTGCAAATTTGCGTGGAAAGGAATTCAGCAATTCTTATAAGTTCCCCTTTAGTTTTTAAATTTAAGAGTGCCTTGATGTCTCTTAAAAGGTAATTTTCTAAAATACTTTCCAGAACTTTAATCTTTTCCTCTTTATCCCTGCTTAGAACCACCTCCGGGTATCCGCCGAAGACAATGTATTCTTCAAAGTATTCCCGTAGCCGGGAATTTATTTCTTCTCCAGGAAACCTTTCAAAAGGAGGTTTTTGAGAGAGTATATCCGGGACACGGGAATTCAAAAGGTTGAATAACTGTTTGTCGCGCGCCAGGAGAAATTCTCGGAAAGAAAAGGGATAAAGTTGAAACTTAAATATTCTCCCTACCAGATATTTCCCGGTTTCAAAAGTTAACTCCAGAGAAGAAGAGCCGGAAATAATAAATTTTATATTAGTAGTATCAAAAAGATATTTTAGTTTCTTTCCCCCCTCCTGAGCATAATGGAATTCGTCAATAATTATGACTTCATGTTCCTGATAATATTCCTTGAAATCCTCAATGCTTTCAAATAAAGAGAGGTCTTTTTCTCTTTCAAAAGTTAGAAATTCTGCCCTTTTTCTCTTTTTTATTTCTGAGAAAATATGTTTCAAAAAAGTTGTTTTTCCTACCTGCCTTGCCCCTACAATCCCCAGAATCTCTTTTCTTTTCAAAAAAGGCTTGATTACACTTTCCAATTCTCTATGAATATACATGGTAATAGAAATTTTAGCAGGGATAAAATTCCACTTGTATAAATTTTAGCAGGGATACACAAAAAGTCAAGTATGGTTATATCCATTTTGCATAATACCTAATCATTGCTTACTCGCCTACCTTCCCCTCTAACGTCTATAGTCTAAAATGCATCCTGTATCTTACTCACTACGTCTGTCGGTTGTGGTTGCCCCGACATGCCCGCCTGCTCCTGACGAAGGAGGGCGGGCAGACTGTTTACTGCTTACTATTCTGCCGTACCCAAAATTTGACCGCTGGTTATGGTTTAGGAGATAATAAGTTTGTTTGTGTAGCAGGGAAGGTGCTTCAGCCAGGGAAAGGAGTATTTAAGCATGGTATGGCTTGAATTTATTTTAGCCTCAGGAATAGTTATTTTTGCCGGAACCAAACTGGCCTATGTGGGAGATAAGATAGGAGAGGCTATGGGCTGGGAGCGAAGCTGGGTAGGGCTGCTTCTTCTTTCCTTTTCTACTTCTCTGCCTGAACTATTCACTTCTGTAAGCGCTGCTGGAGTACTACATCAGCCAGACCTTGCCCTGGGTAATAACCTGGGGAGCGTAGCTTTTAACTTGCTTATTATCTCTGTGCTTGACCTTATGGAAAAGGGCTCTTTTACCCACCGCTTAAATCCCAAGCTTATTCTTTCCGGAGTCGTTACCTTGTTGATAATACTGGTGTTTGCAGGGTTTATTATCCATCCTCTTCCCTGGGGATTTTTAGGGGTGGGGCTGGATACCTTTTTAATCTTTATCCTCTTTCTCTTTGCCATGCGCTTTACTTTTTTGCACCAGCACAAGGGTATACCGGGCAATAATTCTCTTCCGGGAAATAGGGAGGATGGTTTTCTGAGATGGTGGGTTTTTTACTTTTTCCTGGCTCTCTTGATCCTGGGCGGGGGATTATGGCTGGCTAATGTGGGAGAGCGGATAAGCGAGCTTACCGGTATTTCCCGCTCTTTTGTGGGAGCTCTTTTCCTGGCTTTTGCCACTTCCCTGCCGGAGCTCAGTGTCACTATTTCCTGTGTTCGTATGGGGTTGCCTGATATGGCGGTGGGAAATATCCTGGGAGCTAATCTTCAGAACCTGGCTATCCCTTTCTATGCCGACATTTTTTTCCGCTCAGGATACCTGCTTGCCTTCACTTCCCCGGTGCAAATTATCACGCTTATCACCGGCGGAGTACTTACCTGCATACTTCTCCTGGGCATAATCTACCGGTCCCAACGGCACTTCCTGCGCATGGGCTGGGATAGTATTTTCATGATTCTGGTTTACCTGGGCGGTATGTATTTAGTGTTTAGGAATCCGGGGGGGAGATGAGTTTGATGAGAGATTCCAGGGGAGAAGGGGTTGAGTATCTCAGGATTTCGCTTACTGACCGGTGTAACCTTCGCTGTTTATATTGTTATTCTCATGGTAATAAGTTGTCCCGGGAAGAGTTGCTCAGTTTTGAGGAAATAGAAAGGCTGGTGAGGGTAGCTATTTCCCTGGGGATAAGGAGGGTCAGGTTAACCGGGGGGGAACCCCTGGTAAGAAAAGGGGTGGAGAAACTCCTGGCCAGGCTCTCGCTGCTCCCGGGGCTGGAAGATATTTCTCTTACTACTAATGGAATACTGCTGGCTAAATTTGCCGGAAAATTGAAGGAAGCAGGCTTGAGGAGAGTAAATATCAGCCTGGACACTTTAAATCCGGCAAAATTTCAATGGCTTACGGGTAGAGGAAGATTGGAAGAGGTATTGAGGGGAACAGAAGAAGCTTCCGGGCAGGGATTAAATCCGGTGAAAGTAAATGTGGTGGTGCTTCGGAATGTAAACCAGGACGAAGTTATTGATTTTGTAAGATTTTCTATTGAGAATCGCCTATCAGTGAGATTTATAGAATTTATGCCCTCGGTTGGGTTGCTTCCCTGGGAGAAGTTTTTCTTCCCGGTGTCCCTGGTGAAGAAAGAGGTGGGAAAATATTTCTCTATGGAGGAAATAGAGGTGGAAGGAGGCGGTCCCGCTGAGTATTACAGGGTAGAAGGGGGAGGCATTATAGGGTTTATTGCTCCTATAACCTGTTCTTTCTGTTCCAGGTGCAACAGGATAAGAATAACACCGGAAGGAAGAGTAAAACCCTGCCTGGGTAGTGATTATTCCCTGGACCTGAAGGGGGCTCTGCGAAGAGGGGAAGAGGATGGAGCGATTAGAGAGAAGATGAGATATGCTGTGCTTTGTAAGTCATCTTCCCATCCCTTTGAAAAGAGAGTTTCCTTTGCCCGGGTGGGAGGATAAGGAAGAAGACTTTAGACTATAGACGATAGACTTTAGACTTTAGTAGCGAGTAGATAGTAGTGAGTAGCGAGGGGGAAGAGATGAGAATACTGCATGTAAATGCCGGGGAGGTATGGAGTGGCATTGAGCAGAGGATTTTTTTTATTGCCCGGTATTTGAGAGAGAAAGGAATTTACTGTGCTCTGGCTATTTCTCCTGCCTCGCCGATGGAATAAGGCAAAGAAAGAATCTATACCCCTGCATCCTCTTCCTATTAGAAAGAAACTGGATTTCAGGGGGATATCGGAACTGCGCGCTATTCTAAAAAAAGAGAAAATCAATATCCTGCATACCCACCGTTCCACCGATCACTGGATAGGGGCTCTTGCGGTGCGGGGATTGCCGGTTAAAGTGGTGAGAACACGTCATAATTTTACTTCTATTCCCGAGAATATATGCAACAGTATTCTTTACCATACCTGGACTCACCATTTTATCCTGGTGGCAGGGAAAATACGGGAGAATGTGCAGAAGATAGGTATTCCTCCCTCCCGCATTACTGTTATTCACAGCGCTGTGGATGTGGAGAAGTTCCCGGGAAGAAAGGATGTACTGAGAAAAGAGCTGAATATCACCCGGGAAGTTCCCCTGATTGGCATGGTGGGAAGGATAAGGGAACACAAAGATTATCCTACCTTTCTTGAATTTGCCTGCTTGCTCCTGAGAGATTTCCCCACGGCTCATTTTGTTATTGCCGGCGAGGGACCACTGGAGAAGACAATCAGGAGCAGGGCGGAAGTAATGGGTTTGAAAGAGAAGGTGCATTTTATAGGGGGGAGGGAGGATGTGGCGGATGTTATTTCTTCTTTTGATGTTTTTGTGCTTACCTCAAAAATTGAAGGCTCACCTGCAGTAATCAAAGAAGCAATGTTGTGTGGTGTTCCCGTGGTAGCCAGCCGTGTGGGAGGTATCCCCGAGATAATAGAGCATGGTAAAGAAGGCCTACTGGTGGAACCGGGAAATCCCCTGCGCATAAAGGAGGCGGCGGAGTTCTTTCTTACCCATCCCGTAGAGAAGAACAAGATGACGGAAAAAGCGAAGAGAAAAATTCTCCGCTATTTTCATCCTGATACCCTGGGAGAAAAAACACTGGAGGTTTACGAAAAAGTCCTATGTGCCAAGTAGTTTTTGCAGAAGCTCTTCTACTTTTGCCAGGGAAGCTTCCGGGTTGTCATAGTCCAGGTCAAGGTATTCGCCTTTGATTTTTTTCTCTAATTCCTGCATGAAGATTCCTTTGCCCTTCCTCTTTTCTTCTTTTACTTTTATGCGGGAAAGAGAACAGGAGGGAGAGCCTGCAATTCCTATCACCAGGCAATGCGCATCCGATTTTCTCACGTAATCCCGGATTTCCTCTGCCAGTTTTTTGCAATGCTCCCTGAATCCGGCAAGTTTCTCGTACTGGTCATAGGTCATTTTTTCCCTTTTGCCCAGGAAGGAAAATTCCGGGCAGGGCATCTGGAGGAGGGAAGGATGATAGCGGGCAATTATCCTGTGAATTCCTTCCTGTATTTTTTTCTCAAAAGGAAATCCCTCAGCCCTTACTCCCTGGTTTAGCAGGCAGTGGGAAAGGATAAGTAGAAATGGTTTTTTCATTGGCTGACCTGAATAAGCGGAGAGGGAGGGATTCGAACCCCCGTTCCGACGTTTAGCCGGAATCCCCGTTTCGAGCGGGGCGCTTTCGTCCACTCAGCCACCTCTCCCACCTAACAAATAAAGCGTAAAATATTCTACCGCATATTAGGTCTTTCTACAATTTACCTGTTTTTTAGTAAATGTTCTTGACATATTTTTTTTATTATGTTAATTTATCACTAATCCGATAGTAATAGTGATATTAGGAGGTGCTAAGGGATGAAAATTTCTACAAGAGCTCGTTACGGAATGAGGGCAATGGTGGACCTGGCTGCTCATTACAGGCAGAGAACGGTGCTGTTGAAAGACATAGCTAAAAGACAGGGAATTTCGGAGAGGTATCTGGAGAATATAATGAGAGCTTTTGTGGCAGGCGGTCTGGTGCATAGTGTTCGGGGACGCAGTGGAGGGTTTGCCTTGGCAAAACCGCCGGAAGAGATATCTTTAAGTGATGTAGTTCAGGCAGTAGAAGGTTCTTTCCCGCTGGTAAAGTGCGTGGATAATCCGGAATCCTGTAAACGCACGGCAATTTGTGCCAGCCATGATATCTGGAAGAAATTGAGGGAGGCAATGATGTCGGTGCTTGGTTCCACCACTCTGCAGGATATGGTGGAGATACAGAAACGAAAGGTTCTGAAATTAAAAACCCAGATGTACTATATTTAACTTAGAAAGGAGGATGAAGATGAAAGGAAACAGGATTATACCGGAAGATCTGGAAGCAAAAAGTGCCCAGGAGGTGCTGAAATGGGCGCAGGAAGAATTTGGGGATAAAGTAGCCCTGGCCTCAAGTTTTGGTGCGGAAGATGTGGTATTGATTGACATGCTGGTAAAAGTTAATCCGCAGGCGAGGATTTTCACCATTGATACAGGCAGACTTCCCCAGGAAACCTATGATGTGATGGATAAAGTGAGGGAAAAGTACAAAATTAACCTGGAAGTGTATTATCCGGATACCCACACGGTAGAAGAAATGGTTTCCCAGCACGGGTTCAATTTGTTTTACAAAAGTGTTGAGCTTAGAAAACTTTGCTGCAAGGTGAGAAAGGTGGTGCCTCTGGGAAGAGCTCTACAGGATTTAGAGGCGTGGATTTGTGGGTTGAGACGGGAGCAGTCAGTTACCCGCACGGAGGTTAAGAAGGCGGAGATAGATCATGCGCACAATGCCATTATCAAGATAAATCCCCTCTCAGAGTGGACGGAAAAGCAGGTCTGGGATTATATAAAAGAGAATGATGTGCCGTACAATGCCCTCCATGATAAGGGATATCCCAGTATTGGTTGTGCTCCTTGTACAAGAGCCGTAAAGCCCGGGGAAGACGTGCGTGCTGGCCGCTGGTGGTGGGAACCGCCAGAAAAAAAGGAATGTGGTCTTCATGCCAGGTAAAGCTTTAAAATAACTTACAGTAACTGATGGAAAGAGGAGGGTGAGAAGGTGCAGAAGTTAGTTGCTCCCCACGGGGGAAAATTAATTGATCGTATAGTGAAAGGCAAAGAAAGGGATGAGCTTATAAATAAAGCAAAATCCTTGCGAAAAATCGTGCTCAATGCCAGAGAAATATCAGACCTGGAGATGATAGCCATTGGAGGGTTTAGTCCCCTGGAAGGGTTTATGCTGAAAGAGGATTACCAGAACGTAATAAGGAATAAAAGACTAGCCTCTAATTTACCCTGGACTCTCCCTGTAACTCTATCAGTAACCAGGGAAGAGGCTGATCCTCTTAAGGAAGGTGAAGATGTGGCTCTAACGGATAATGCAGGTAAGGTTTTGGCTATTCTTCATCTGGAAGAAAAATACCCGTACGATAAGAGAGAGGAAGCCAGGTTAGTCTATTGCACGGAGGAGGATGCACATCCCGGCGTGAAAGCGCTTTATGCTCAAGGGGAGGTGCTGCTGGGCGGAACAGTTAGCGTGGTTAACCGTCCGGGGCACGATAAGTTTCCCCAGTATCGTCTTGACCCGGTGCAGACGCGCCAGATTTTCCAGGACCGGGGCTGGAGAAAAGTGGTGGGATTTCAGACCAGGAACCCGGTGCACCGGGCGCATGAGTATATACTGAAATGTGCACTGGAGATTGTGGACGGGTTGCTGCTGCATCCCCTGGTGGGGGAGACCAAGAAGGATGATATCCCGGCAGAGGTACGGATGAAATGTTATGAGGTGCTTATAGAGAAATATTATCCCCGGGAAAGGGTGGTGCTCTCGGTAAACCCGGCAAGCATGAGGTATGCAGGTCCCAGAGAGGCTATTTTTCATGCTATTATAAGAAAGAACTATGGCTGTACCCATTTTATAGTGGGAAGGGACCATGCCGGGGTGGGGAATTATTATTCCTCTTTTGCCGCGCAGGAAATTTTTGATGAATTCTCTCCCTGATGAGATAGGGATTGTTCCTTTGTGTTTCAGCTATACCTTCTACTGCAGGAAATGCCAGGGGATAGTTTCGCATAAAACCTGTCCCCATACAGAGCAGGATCACTTTTCTCTCAGCGGGACAAAGGTAAGGGAATTGTTGAGGGCAGGCGAGATACCGCCGGTGGAATTTACCCGGCCAGAGGTATCTAATATCTTGATTGAATGGTGGAGACAAAAAGGGAGTTCAAATGGGAATTAGGATAAAAAAATCAGAGTACCAGAAGATTATAGAACACTGTAAAAAGGGGTATCCCTGCGAAGCCTGCGGGATACTATCCGGTAAGGATGGAGCGGTGGAAAGGGTATACCCCATGGAAAATGTTTCGGATAAGCCGCAGATATGTTATTTTATGAAGCCCGAAGAGCAGTTGCGGGTTTTTAAGGAGATGAGACAGCTTAACCTGGAAATGGTGGCTATTTATCATTCCCATATTAATACAGCTGCCTACCCCTCCCAGAGAGATGTGGAATTAGCTTTTTATCCCGATGCTTCCTATTTAATATTGTCTCTTTTTGAGGGAGAAGTGAAAGAAGTGAGGTCATTCAGGATAAGGGATAATAAGATTAGCGAAGAAGAATTACAGATAATAGAGGATTAATAATGGATTTTGTCCTCTGGGGAATAAATCACAGGAGTGCGCCCTTAAAGGTACGAGAGAGGTTTTCTTTTTCCTGCAGAAAGGTGGAAGAGATACTGATGAGGTGGTCTAAGAGTGAGGTGATTGATGAACTGGTAGTTCTTTCCACCTGCAATCGTACAGAGGTGTATGTTGCTTCGGGTTTCCCCGGTGAGGTGCAGGAATTTCTGCGGGAAGAATTGCATTTGCGGGGTTATCCTCCAGAGTATTTTTATTTTTTGCAGAATAAAGATATGGTAAGGCATCTTTTCTACGTGGCCAGCGGTATTGATTCCCAGGTCATGGGAGAAAACCAGATTCTGTCGCAGGTGAAGGAGGCATATTTCCGGGCTAAGGAGGCAGGAAGTACCGGTAAGCACTTTAATAAATTGTTCCAGAAGGCAATGGAAGTGGGGAAAATTGTGCGCAGAAAGACCAAAATTTCGGCAGGAAATGTCTCGGTGGGCAGTGTGGCCCTGAAGATGGTAGAAAATTTATGGGGAGGCCTGGAAGGAAAGAGAATTTTGATTATTGGAACTGGCAAGATAGGCGAACTGGTAGCCAGGTACCTGACACAAAAAGGGATTTCAGGAACTTTTGTGGCTAACCGCACCTATAAGAAAGCAGTGGAACTTGCCGGGAAAATAGGCGGGAAGGCAGTAAGGCTGGATAATCTCAGGAAAGAGGTTGAGAGTGCGGATATTGTGATTAGTGCCACTTCCAGCCCGCATTTAATCTTGAAAAAGAAGCTGGTGCAGGAAGTGATGAGATGCAGAAAGGAGCCGTTGTGCATGATGGATTTAGCCTTGCCCCGTGATATAGACCCGGAAATAAAGAATATAGATAAGGTAGTTTTATATGACCTGGATACTCTAAATTTAATTGTTGCAGAGAATCATAAAATGAGGATGAAGGAAGCGGAGAAAGCAAAGGTAATTATTGAGGAGGAAGTAGAAAAATTATGGAAGCGCATGGATCCTCCGCTTTTGCTGCCCAATATCCCAGGCTTAGGATTGGCACGCGTCCCAGCCGGTTAGCTTTGAAGCAGGTGGAAGAGGTGCTGGGATTATTGGGAGAGGGAGAGATCGAGTTTGAGGTGAAGATTTACAATACCCGGGGAGATCTGGATAAAGAGACACCCATTTCCCGGGTGGATGGGACGAATTTCTTTACCGATACTATTGAAAAGGCTCTCCTGGATAAAGAGATAGATGCTGCTGTGCACAGTGCCAAGGATTTGCCTGAGGTAATCCCGGAGGGATTGACTATTGCTGCCTTAACCAGGTCAATAGACCCTTACGATGTGTTAGTGGTGCATCCTTCCCTGAAATCAGTGGGTTCGTTGGAGAAGCTACCACCCGGAATACGGCTGGGAACCTCGAGTTTGCGCCGCAAGGAAGCGATAAGAAAATATCGGCCGGATATAAAGGTAACTGATATCCGGGGAAATATCGAGGAAAGAATTGAGAAACTGGATAGGGGTGAATACGAAGCACTGGTAATGGCTGCAGCCGGGCTGATTCGTCTGGGCCTGGAGGATAGAATAAGCCAGAGGATACCTTTCCGGATTCTCACTCCTCATCCCTTGCAGGGACGCCTATCAGTGGAAGTGAGGAAGGAAGATAAGGAGTTAATTAAGCTTTTTAGGAGAATAAATGGCTAAAGGCAAGGTATACCTGGTGGGAGCAGGGCCGGGTGACCCTGGTTTGATTACCTGGAAAGGACTGAAGATTTTGCAGCAGGCAGAAGTGGTCATTTATGATGGGCTTGTGGGCAGGGCAATTTTGCAGTACGCGGATGCTGGAGCAGAGCAAATCTGCGCGGATGAGTTGTTGGAGGGAGAGAAAGGGAACCGCGATTATGCTAAAAGGCAGGATAGGATAAACCAGTTAATGATAGAAAGGGCAAAGGAAGGGAAAAGGGTGGTGCGGCTCAAGAGCGGAGATCCTTTTATTTTTGGCAGGGCAGTGGAAGAAATGGAGGCTTTAGCTAAAAACAGGATAGAATTTTCTGTGATTCCGGGAGTTACCGCGGCTAATGCTGCTGCCTGTTTCACGGGTATTCCCCTCACTGCCCGGGGCATCTCTTCTACCGTGCTGTTTGCCACGGGACATGAGGCTCCCCGTAAAGAGGGAGGGTACGTTAACTGGGAGGAAGTGGCGCGGGTGGACACTATTGTTCTGTACATGGCAGTGGAAAACCTATCTTCTATTGCAGAAAAGTTGATTCTCTGCGGAAGGAAACCGGAGACGCCGGTAGCAGTAATTTCCCGGGTGAGTGAAATCGGGCAGAAGCTTGTGGTGGACAGCCTGGGAGGAGTTTATAAGAAAGCCACTGCAGAAAATATTTCTGCCCCGGCCATAGTGATTATTGGCGAGGTGGTAAAAAAGGAGAAGAGTTTTAACTGGTTCAGGAAAAGCAGAAAGGTTCTTTTTACCGGTATATCTTCAGAGAGGTTTTTTGAGAAGGGAATAATTTTTCATCTTCCCTTGATTGAGATAAGGCCGCTGGAGGACTACGGGGAAATGGATGACTTAATTAACAGGGTAGAGTCTTTTGACTGGATTGTTTTTTCCAGCCGCTTTGGGGTCTTATATTTTTTCCGGGAGCTTTTCAAAATGGGGCTGGATGCGCGGGCGCTTAAGGGAATAAAAATCGCGGCTATTGGAAGTTCTACGGCGGGGAAGTTGAGAGAATATGGAATTGCTGCAGATCTTATTCCGGAGAGAGAGTCTGCAAAAGGGTTGATTATGGAGTTTAAGAAGAGGGGAATTAAGGGAGCAAGTATTCTCCTTCCCCGTTCTGATATTGCTGATAAGGGATTAACGGAAGGCTTAAGAAATCTTTCTGCCCGGGTTTATCCCTGTGTGGCTTATCACAATGTGATGCCGGATAATTTGCCAGACCTGGATTTTGAGTTTTTTGATGAAATAATATTTACCAGCCCTTCCACGGTGCGTAATTTCATAAAGAGGTATGGTAAACCAGCAAAAAAAATTAAGATAAGAACAATAGGTCCGGTAACCAGGAGGGAAGCAGAGAAATGGAATTTACTCGCCTGAGACGTTTAAGAGGGAAGAAATTTCTCAGGGAATTATTGCGGGAAAATACACTTTCGGTAAGTGATTTTATCCTGCCGATTTTTGTGGTGCCGGGAAAGGGAAGAAAAGAGGAAATTCCTTCTATGCCGGGAATTTATAGGTTTTCTATTGACAACTTAAATAGGGAAGTAGAAGAGGCGGAAAAACTGGGTATCCCTGCCGTGCTTATCTTTGGAGTGCCTGAAAGCAAGGATGAATCTGGTTCTCCTGCCTACCACCGGGAAGGAATTGTGCAGAAAGCAGTGCAGGAGATAAAGAAGGAATTTCCTCACATGGGGGTGATAACGGATGTTTGCCTATGCAGTTATACCAGGCATGGCCATTGTGGGATTATTCGATATGGAAGGAAAGAAACCACCTCTTTTGAGATAGATAACGATAAAACGTTAAAGGTATTAGGGAAGATTGCTCTCTCTCAGGCTGAAGTCGGGGCAGACATGGTGGCTCCCTCAGCGATGGTGGATGGACAGGTAAAAGCCATAAGGGAGGTCCTGGATGAAAACGGATACCGGGATACAGGCATAATGTCCTATTCGGCAAAGTATGCTTCTTCGTTTTATGGGCCATTTAGAGAGGCGGCTGATTCTTCTCCCCGCTTTGGAGATAGGAGAAGCTACCAGATGGATTATCACAACCGGGAAGAGGCGCTCAGGGAAGTGGAGGCAGACATAGAAGAAGGAGCGGATATAGTAATGGTTAAACCGGCGCTTTCCTACCTGGATGTAATCAGGGAAGCAAAGGAAGCATTTAACTTTCCTCTCGCTGCTTACAGCGTAAGCGGAGAATATAGTATGGTAAAAGCAGCGGCTCAAAAAGGGTGGATTGAGGAGAGGAAGGCAGTGCTGGAGATTCTGACTTCGATAAAAAGAGCCGGGGCAGACATAATTATTACTTACTGGGCAAAAGGAGCGGCGAAATGGATAGGGGGTTGAGTAAACAGCTCTTTGAGAGAGCCAGGGAATGTATTCCCGGCGGGGTAAATTCGCCGGTAAGGGCCTTTAAGGCGGTAGGGGGAGTTCCTTTGTTTATGGAAAGGGGAAAAGGAGCAAAGATTTACGAGGTTACCGGTAAGAGCTACATTGATTACTGCATGTCCTGGGGAGCCTTGATTCTGGGGCATAGTCATCCGGAGGTAATTGAAAGGGTCAAGGAGGCGATTAACAAAGGAACCAGTTTTGGTGCTCCCACAGAGATAGAGATAAAACTAATAGAAGAGATTCGCCGCGCCTTCCCTTCCATGGAAATGGTTCGCCTGGTGAATTCGGGCACGGAGGCATGCATGAGTGCCATTCGCCTGGCCAGGGGCTATACGCGGAGGACAAAGGTTATCAAGTTCGCCGGGGCATATCACGGGCATGCTGATTATCTCCTGGTACAGGCAGGTTCAGGGGCTACGACTCTGGCCAGGCCGGATAGTGCGGGGGTCCCGGCTGATTTTGCCCGGCATACTTTTGTCCTTCCTTACAACAACCTGGACATGGTAAGGAAAACAGTTGAGAAGCATTACAGGACTATTGCCTGCATAATTGTGGAGCCAGTTTCTGGAAACATGGGAGTGATAAAGGCAAAAGAAGAATTTTTAAAGGGATTGAGGGAAATTTGCCATCGTTACGGCATAGTGCTTATCTTTGACGAAGTAATTACAGGTTTTCGCATGGCTTACGGAGGAGCGCAGGAAATTTACGGGGTTAAGCCTGATTTGACCTGCCTGGGGAAGATAATCGGGGGAGGATTTCCCATAGGTGCTTTTGGCGGGAAGAGAGAAATCATGGAAAATCTTGCTCCCCTGGGTGCGGTGTATCAGGCAGGTACATTATCCGGCAATCCGGTTAGTGTAACTGCCGGGCTGGCCACCTTGCAGATTCTTTCCAGGAAAAAAGTATATGCTCTTCTTAAAAATAGGGCAGAGCGTCTCGTGCAGGGGCTCCGGGGGCACATAGAGAAGCTGAAAATAGATGCACTGGTAAATCAGGTGGGCTCAATGTTTACCGTATTTTTTACCCGGGAGAAAGAAGTTTACGATTATGAAACAGCTCTCAGAGCCAATACAAAATACTATGCCCGCTTTTTCCACGAAATGCTGGCAGAGGGGGTGTATTTTCCCCCTTCCCAGTTTGAAGCCTCGTTTGTTTCGCTTGCCCATGAGGAAGAAGATATTGAAAAAACAATAGGTGTTTCTCTGGTAGCTCTGAAAAGGCTGAAGAATTAAGGAGGAAAAAATATGTTCAAATTACCCGGGAAAATTATAGAGGATACAAAGAAATACGGGGAAACCCTGGATAAATTTCTGCGCGGCGAGTTAAAAGAGGCTTTCTTCCGCGGCATTCGTGTGCCCTGGGGAAATTATTCCCAGCGCGGGGATGCTTTCTTAATGTCCAGGCTCAGGGTGCCGGCCGGTATCCTTACCCCGCAGCAATTAAAAGCCATAGGTACAGCAGCAGACCGGTTTGCTGACGGCAGACTACATATTACCACCCACCCGGCAGGATATCCAGATACACAATGTTTCCTACGAAAACTCAATAAAGATAATAGAGTACCTGAAGGAGTTTGACATTTCACCCCGGGGAGGAGGCGGGAATACAGTGAGGAATATTACTGCCTGTTATCTTTCCGGGATATGTCCCCAGGAAAATCACGAGGTGTATAAGATTGTCTGGAGTTTAAGCGAGTATCTACTATCGCTGGATGAAGCCTACACGCTTCCCCGCAAGCTCAAGATAGCATTTTCTGGCTGTGCCCAAGATTGTGCCGGGAGCGGGGTAAACGATATGGGGATTGTTGCGCTGAAAGAGGGTGGTTTCAAGGTTTTGTGTGGGGGAGGAATGGGGGCTAAAAGTGCAGTAGGTAAAGTGTTACGGGAAAACGTGAAAGAAGAAGAGATTGGGTATGTGGTCAAAGCCCTGGTAAATGTGTTCAACAAGCACGGAGATAGAAAAAACAAGTATCACAACCGGCTGAGGTTTTTGATTAAAGACATGGGATGGGAGAAATTTGTTCAGCTTTATAACCAGGAATTGGAACGCACCAGGGAGAATGAGCATATAGTTTTGAAGGAGAAAGATAGTTTACCTTCCCTGCCTCCTCTTCCAGAGTTCCAGGAAAGTGAGGAATTACACAAGGATGATGAGGAATACCAGCTCTTCCTCAGGTACAACACAGGCCAGCAAAAACAGCAGGGCTATCGCTATATCAAGCTGAAGATACCGTTTGGAGAGATTGATTCCGGGGCGTTGATTGCATTGTCCCGGATAGGCGAGTCCCTGCCGCAGGTAAATTTCAGAACTACCCAGAGGCAGAACCTGATAATTACAAATGTGCCGGAGGATAAAATCTATTTTGTGTACCAGGAAGTCAAATCTTTCCTGAAAGATTATTTATTCCCTGAAACAATCATGGATAT
>JAADFP010000063.1 GCA_013152825.1 Caldisericota bacterium
TCCTGTATGCTTTTTCTGCTCGATGGGGGTCGGCAGGTGCTGTAATTAGGAGAACCACTTTTTTATCAAGGCGGTTCATTTCTTTAATAATACGTATGCCCATTTCTATATTTTTTCTGCGGATAAGCCGGGCAGGAAGGAGAGCTACATAGTCAGGGGCAATGGCATTTATCTTTTTTAAGAGAGAAGCAAGTGTCGGGGAAAGGGAGAGAAACTTAGCCACTTCAATGCCATTGGGAATTACCTTTATACTTTTTTCTGGAATGCCAAGAATGTTTATTGCTTGTTTCTTCCTTTCTTCAGTAATGGTGATATAAAGTGCATGAGTGGAGTAATCGGTGAGCAGGTTCCAGGGGTATTCGGTAATTCTTATGGAATCAAGCAGGGGGTTGTAGAAGGGGTCAAAAAGAGGGGAGTCGTGAATCCAGATGAGGTTTTTTTTCGCATTTCCCATGAGGGAATGGCAGGCAGCGGTAAGGGCAATATTAAAGGGCATGGTTAGACAGTTGTGGTAGATAATTGTCTCTGAGTCATTTATTTCCTTTTCTATCTGCTTTTGGAGGCGTTCTTTTAGTAGCCGAAATGGTTCTATCTTGCCTTTTTTTAAGGTCTCTTGTACTTTTACTACTTCCCTGTGCAGGGAGTACATTTCCGGTAGACAGACAAATTTTATCCCTGGCAAGAAGTTTTCTCCTCTTCCCACCACAATTTTTACCTCGAATCCACGGGAAAGAAGGTAACGCGCCTGGGCCTCTATAACAAACTCTACTCCACCTACCACGGGAGGCGAGGAGTAATGGATTATGCTTATTGTTTTTTTCATAAAAGAGACTGCCTCTCTTTCCAGAAAACCTCTGTCTGGGAAAGTATTTTTTCTTCTATCTCTGAGGGGTTTAGCTTTTCTCCTTCTCGCAGGAGGGAGATGTAGCGTGCTTCCCAGAATACCCTGAGAATATCCAGGATTTCTTTTTGGTGTTTTGACTGTTTATAGTTCAGTAAGGCACGGAAAAGGATTTTTGCCCAGAGGGGAGTTGGCAGATAAATACCCTCTTCTGCCTCGACGATTTTTTCAATTTCTTTCTCCTGGGCAGAAAATATTTCTTTCAAGCGAGAACGAAGATAGAGTTTTTTGTAGTCTTGCCAGAATAGTTCTTCCCATTTGTTTCTCTCTATTTTCAGGGGGGGGACTGTTGTCTCAGAGCTAATTTCTCCGTATCTACACACTTGCTTAATCTCTGAAACAGCTTTTATTTTATCTTCATAGTAGGTATAGAGGGTAAAAAGTTCTCGGGTAACTTGATAATACATGGGAAAGAGGTGTGATGCTGGCTCATTGTACCGCAGTGCAGAGGTATGTTCTTTCTTCCCCAGGATGGATTCTATTACCCCGAAGTTCTCAGCCAGGGCCGTAGTGCTCAGAAATATATCTATCCCGAAATCTTCCGGGAAAAGAGGATGCCTCAATATTCTTTCTGCCAATCTTCGGGAAAGGGCGAATTCTCCCCCGATAGGCTGCCTGATTTCTTTTCCGTATAGAGATGTAGTCAAAGGATAGGCAATATTGTTGGTAATTACTCCATCGAAGGGATGCCTGAGATAGTAAGGAATTACCATGTCTATTCCCTCTCTTAGGGGATAGAGCAGTTTCTTTACCCAATCGGGGGTTATACTTAAAAGGTCCCCGTCAATTAAGGCAAGTTTTTCGCAATTTTTTTCCAGGGATAGCTGAAAAATATTTTTTACCCCGTTTCCCTTACCGTTTCTCCCTTTTTGGGTAAGAACTACTTTTTTTATCCTGGTGACTGTATCTTGGGCAATTTTTGCTGTGCTGTCTTCTGAGAAGCCATCGCATACTATGATGAGGCATTCTTGCTTTGTGAAATAGTTATTAAGTCCCTCATCGACAGCTTTTATTACTTTTGTAATGGTCTCTTCGCAGTTTCTGCTGAGGATTCCCACTCCTATCAACTCGTGCACTCCTGAATAATCTTAAGGTAATCATTTCCTGCTTTCTTCCAGGAAAGATGAGGAATAAAATTTTCTACTCTTTTCTCTATCTCCAGGATTTTCTCTTTATTTCCCATAAGCTCTTCCAGAATCCGGGAGATCTGGTGAGGAGAGTGAAATCCCACCAGGATGCCTCTTCCTTTACTCAACATTTCCCGGGCAAAGGGAGAAGGAGTGGAAATCACGGCTTTTCCCATTCCCAGGGCATAAGTGATACTCCCACTGGAGACCTGCTGATGTGCCTGGTAAGGAGCTATGTAAACATCCATGGCAGAAAGGTAAAGACTCAGCTCTTTGTAATCCAGGTAATGATGGATGAATTTAACCTTGTCGTTTAATCCGAGTTTCTTTACCAGTTGCTTCAATTCGTTCAGATAAGTATCCACTTCCTTCTTTAGGTGTTCAGGATGGGTGGTGCCTAATACGAGATAGAGTATATTCTTTTCTTTAATAAATTTCAGCGCCTGCAGGACATTCTCAATACCTTTTTCCCTGCGCAGCAACCCGAAGGTGGCAATAATAAAATGGTTACTCATTCCCAGTCGTCTTTTTGCTTCTGCCGCAGGATACTTCTTCAAAGAGGGATAGGGATGGTGGATAACCCGGAGTTTCACCCCGGGGATTCCGTAGACAACGGAAAGGATTTCAGAAGCATAATTTACCATGAAAACGATTTTTTCTGCTTTTCTCCCCAGGGCTTGTAGTGCTTCCTTCTCCAGTTTAGTAGGAGAAGAGGGAATGGTATGAATGGTGCAGATTAATGGTTTTTGCAGAAGGGAGATGAAGGGAGAGGTATATATTCCTTCTTTGCCAAAAAGGAGGAACTGGTGCTGTACAATGACCAGATCCAATGGTTCCCTATTGATACACTCAGCGGCCTGCTTATAGGAGGGATAATGCCCTATTTTGATACGCGAGACGACCTTTTCCTTATATGAAAGAGGAATATCTTCAATAGGGTAAAGAGAAAAAGAAAAAAGGCCTGAGTGTTTGAGGCTCTCTATCAGGTGGAAGGTGTAATCTGCCACTCCACACTTCCGGGGCGGGTAACTGGATACTATACCTATTGAGAGCTTTCTTTTCCCAGACATTTATAAAGTTCCATGTATTTTCCTATCACTTTAGGCCACCAGAATTCTTTTCCCAGAAGAAGAGATTTTTCCTCCATTGAACTCCTTAAATTTTTTTCTTCTATAAGCCTTATTACTGCTTCTGCCAGGGAAGAGGGGGAGTTAAAGTCTACCAGAATTCCTGCTCCCTGGGAAAGAAGTTCGCGAGCATGCAGATAGGGAGTGGAAATCACTGCCTTTCCGCATCCCAAGGCATAACTCAACACTCCACTTACTACTTGCCTCTCGGCTGATTGCGCATAGGGGGTAATTACCATGTCAGAGGCGGTAAGGAAAGAAAGTAGTGTGTCTTCGTCCAGGTATTCTCCCGGGATAATTACATTACTGCCTGCTTCTGTTTTTTTTGCCCATTCCCTTAAATAATCCAGGAAAAATTTCCCCTTGTAAATTTTATGCCGGGGATGCGGTTTACCCAGGATATAGTAGTAAAAATTTGGGTAACTGCGTTTCACTATGGAAGTAGCCTCAATCATGTTTTCCAGTGCCTTTTCAGCCTTGAGTAACCCAAAGCTGAGAGCAATAACCTTGTCTTCCCATTGCCACTTTTCCCGAAACGAGTTTCTTTTCCGAAGAGGAGGGATAGGAACACCGTGGGGAATGTATGCTACTTTTTCCGGGAGGCCGTCGTATTCTTCTATCATTATGCTTTTGGCCGTTTGACTCTGCACCACGGTAAAGGCATTTTTTTGCTGGAGGTAGGATATTATTTCTTTTTCCCATACCTCTGGTTGGGGAGGAGTAGAGTGCAGGGTAACCAGGAAAGGCTTATTCAGCCTTTCTATTAGTTTAAGGATGGCGTAATTTTCCCTGCCTCCATAAATACCAAATTCATGCTGAATGTGGAGAAATGGGTAGGGAGAGGAGTGAACAAATGCTCCGGTTTTTGCAAAGTCAGGAAGATTGGCCTGGTCCATGCACCATATTACTTCTTCCGGGTAGGTGTATATTTCTCCATTCCGGGAATCGTTGATGGCAATTATTTTAACTTTAACCCGGGGGAATATTGCTTCCAGGTTTTTGGCAAAGTTATATGTATATGTGGCAATACCGCACTGCCGCGGCGGGTAAGAGGAAAGTATTACTATTTCCATTTTAGTTCTGTCTATAGATATTATACCCCTCAGAGAAGTCTGGCGGCAGATCTTGCCTTTTGCAATTGTTTTTCACTGAGTTTTTGTTTTGGTGTACTGCAGACATTGCCAAAGTAAAGTGACTTAACAACCCTTGCCCCTACAATCCTGGCCGCGGATTTTAGTAGCTTCAGGGTACCGGGCATTAGAATCCTGCCCACAAAGGCAGGGCAGGCACTGGAAGTGATAATTATTGCTTTCTTATTGGTTTTTTTAATCCGTTGTTGAGGAATGGATCTCTTACCCCAGGGCCAGTATGCGTAAACTATGAGCCTTTCAATAAATCTTTTCGTAATTGCCGTTACATTGTAGAAATTAACCGGGGAAGCTAAAATTAAACCGTCAGCATGGTCAATCTTGCTGAGTAGCTCGTTCATATCATCGTCTAACACGCAGGTTCCGCGAATTTTCCTCCGGTCATCCTGGGTGCAGACCCGGCAATTAGTGCAAAATTCAATATGCTTATCAATTAGATAAATCTTCTCAGTCTGTGCTCCTTCCTGCTGCACAGTTTTTAAGATAGCATCAGTTACCTGGTCGTTAATCCCGCCTTTCCGATAGCTTCCTACTATCCCGATAATCGTTTTACCCATTGTTTTAATGTTAATTCTGTTCCATCAAAAGCTTATTCAAATTCCAATGTACCAAAAAATTCGGGCAAATGGAACTGCGGCTGCGGGAAATCAGCGCGTGCCCCGGTTAGCCAATGCAGATGAGATGTTCCATCTGCACATTTATAGAAGTTTGCCTGCCAGGTGACTCCCGGACCAGGAGAAGTTACTGAAGAATACTTTTCAAGGAGTGCAAGGGGAATGCGGTACTTCACTGTCCAGGTTACCGCTGTCTTGATCTCGAGATCAACAAGCCCGGGTAAAGAGTGGGCTATCTTGACCTGGTTATGGTCGCTTTCCGGCATACTTATAATCCCTTCCCGGGATGCCTCCTGGGAAGCAAAGAGTGCTGTGCCGCCGCAATTCATTTCCAGGTTAAAGTAGCCTTTTGATACTTCACTGTTGGGTGCAAAGAAAAATTTCACACAGCTATCCCGGCAGACACTCTCCTGATATTCGGTTACCACCGCGCGCACGTACCTATCCTGCACCCGGAAAATCACGTATCTTGCCTCTTTATCATAGGCGATCTTTCCCTCTGTCTCTGGCATATATTTGGACCTTTTTCCCATGTAATGGCAGAGCTTCTCAGGGAATCTCTCTCCAGGGAGATTTATCCCAATTCGCATCAATATTCACACTCTCTTCTAAACGTGCTACCTTGCAATACCTAATTCTTTCTCCCCAATTTTATGGTTTTTAATCAAGCGGACAACGAATAATGACAGTTAAAGCATCAGCTCTTTCTCTACCAATCCACAGATAATGTGACCTACGAGTATATGGACTTCTTGAATACGGGGGGTTTCCCTGGAGGGAGCCTGGAGGCAAATATCAGAGAGCTTTTTTAAATTATCTCCTGCTTCACCGGTGAAGGCAACGGTAGTGAGCCCCAGTTCCCGGGCTTTCTTCAGCCCTTCTATTACATTCTCTGCTTTTCCTGAAGTGGAGATACCTACGGCTATATCCCCTTTATTTCCCAGTGCTTCCAGTTGACGGGAGAAAATGTGGGCGAAGTTGTAATCATTGGCAACTGAGGTGAGAACAGAGGTGTTGGTAGTAAGCGCTATGGCTGGAAGTCCTTTCCTTTCCATTTTAAATCTTCCCACCAACTCGCAGGCAATGTGCTGGGCATCTGCTGCAGAACCTCCATTACCAAAAAGTATAATCTTCCCACCCCCTTTAATGGTTTTCACAAACTCATTCACCAGGTGCTTTATCTCATCTATGTTCTCCTGTAGGACTCTTTCTTTGATTCTCGCTGCTTCCTGAATTATTTCCCGTATTTCATTTTCCATGTCTTTAAATTTACCATACTTAGAGCTTATGGTAAAATTGGGTGTGTTTAGAATCTTAAAGAGCAAAGTAGGATTTACTGCTACCGAACTTCTTATTGTCACTACTCTCCTTTCTTCCCTGCCGGTTAGCCGGTTCATCGGGGTAAGGAATAAAGCTTTCCAGACTCAATGTGCTTCGAATCTGAGACAAATCGGGATGGCAGTGAATATGTTTGTGATGAGCGAAGGTAAATACCCGAATGCTCTGTTCTTCCCAAAGGAGCCATTAAAAGATCCGCGGAGTATTGTAGTAATTCTTAAATCGTACGGATTAAAAGGGAAAATGTTTATCTGCCCTACTGCTCCTCCAGTTTTAAAGAATAAGGGGTTAACCTATCTGTGGAATGATGCATTAAGTGGAAAAGCTCCCTACCGGCTGCGGAACACATCCCAGACCTGGATGATGGTGGATATAACTGCGGTGGATAAGAGAGTATCTTCTCACTTTGGAGGCTATAATATTCTCTATGCAGATGGACATGTTTCCTGGTCTTCTAACCCACCAACGCTTAAACCAATAAAGTGAAAAAAGCTACTCTACTCTCCCTGTCTTCTCCCTCTATTTTTGGCGATTTGCAGGAAAGGGTGAGTCTGCTTATCAGGTTGCGGTGGGGAGGAATATCTATCCTCACCATTCTTTTTCTTTACTCTGTTCTCTTCCAGGAAAAAGGTTTGCCTTACTTGCCTCTCCTTTTCCTGCTTTTTCTTACTTTCTTATTCAATATTGCCCTGCATCTGGACATAAATAGGCACCGGGCACCAAAAGAAATACCTTACTTAAGAAGGGCTTTGAATTTACAACTTTACTTTGACATTTTCTTTTACCTGTTTGTTTTTCATTTTACCGGGGGGGTAGAATCCCCTTTCTTTATCCTTCTTATTTTTCCTGCTATCTCCTCTACGCTTGTTCTGCCTCCACCCCGGAATTACCTGCGGGCGCTGGTTACTCTTTTCCTTTTTGCCCTTCTCCTTTATGCAGAGAATCATTGGAAACTAAACCCACCTTTCCTGATGACAATGTCCCCCCTGGAGCAAACATTTCTTATCTTTATTGCTCTTACCGGTTCTCTGGCCCTTTCTCTCTACCTTACTTCCAGCCTTATTCAAAGACTCCAGGAGAGATTGCGCCATCTAATTTCTCTGCAACGGGAACTGCAGAGGAATTACCTGGAGACAGTTATGGCTCTGGCACAGGCAGTAGAAGCGAAGGATCCCGGCATCAAGAAACACTTGGAAAGATCTATCAAATATGCTACCTTAATTGGGAATAGATTTAACCTTAAAAAAGAAGATATGGACGCCTTAAAATTCGGTGCAGTTCTGCATGACATAGGGAAAATAGGAGTGAATGGCAGTGTTCTCTTTAAGCCAGAAAGGTTGACTCCTGAGGAGTTTGCAATAATAAAGAAGCACCCGGAAATGGGGATAGAAATAATAAAAGGAGTGGAATTTTTAAAGAGGGTAGAACCTATAATCCTGCACCACCACGAAAGATACGATGGTAAAGGATATCCCAGGGGATTGAAAGGAGAGGAAATCCCTCTTCTGGCAAGAATTGTAAGTGTGGTAGATGCTTACGAAGCCATGACTTCTGACCGCCTCTACAAAAAGGCTAAAAGCAAGCAGGAAGCCATGGAGGAGCTGAAAAAAGAAAGGGGCAGACAATTTGACCCTAAAGTAGTGGATGTTTTCTTAGATATCCTGGAGGAAGAAAAATGATTTCGCGTTATACAAGAAAAGAAATGGCAGAAGTTTGGTCGGGAGAAAAGAGATTTTCCTGGTGGCTGGAAATAGAAATACTTCTGCTGGAATACCTGGCTTCTAAGGGGAAAATCTTGCCTGAAGTACCCCGGAAAGTAAGAGAGAAGGCCCAGATTGATATAAAAAGAATAAGGGAGCTGGAGAAGGTAAATAGGCACGAAGTTATTGCCTTTGTGGAAAGTATTATCGAGCAGGTGGGAGAAGAAGGGAAGTTTATCCATTTCGGACTTACTTCTTCCGACCTCATGGATACTGCTCTATCCTGCCAGATACAGGAAGGGGGCAAGCTGTTACTTCAGGATATGGACAGGCTGGAAAATGCGCTCAGAGAAAAAGCCATCCAGTACAAAAATCTGCCCATGATAGGTAGGACGCACGGAATTCATGCTGAGCCTATAACCCTGGGATTAAAGTTTGCCCGCTGGTGGGAAGAGAGCAAGAGAAATAGGGAGCGACTTTCCCAATCCCTGGAGAATGCACGTTACGGAAAAATCTCCGGAGCTGTAGGTACTTATTCCCACCTGGAACCAGAGGGAGAGGAGTTTATTCTTTCCCGCCTGGGATTAAAGGTAGAACCGGTTTCGTCCCAGATTTTACCCCGGGATAGGTTTGCCGAGGTACTTCTTACTATCTCCCTGATTGCTACTTCTCTGGAAGAGTTTTCCCTGGAAATACGGCATTTGCAGCGCTCCGAGGTGGGAGAACTGGAAGAGCCCTTTACCCGGGGACAGAAAGGGTCCTCTGCTATGCCGCATAAGAGAAACCCCATTCTTTCGGAAAGAATTTGTGGGCTGGCAAGGGTATTGAGAGGAAATGCCCTGGTCTCTCTGGAAAATGTTCCTCTCTGGCATGAAAGGGATATATCCCATTCCTCGGCAGAAAGGATAATTGTGCCTGATTCGTTCATCCTGCTGGATTACCTGCTGGATAAATTTACCTGGATAATGGAAAACTTGAGGGTGAACGAAATTAAAATAGCGGAAAACATGGAGTCCTGCCGCGGGATATATTTTTCCCAGAATTTAATGCTCAAATTAGTGGACAAGGGGATGGGAAGGGTAGAAGCGTATGAAACAGTGCAGAAATTGGCCATGGAAAGCATGGAGAAGGGACAATCTTTTCTGGAGCGGGTAAAGAAGAGTAGCGAAATCAGGGAAATTTTTACAGAGCAGGAAGTCGAGGAAATTTTCAGCCTGCAAAATCTCCTGGCCAATGTAGATTACATCTTTGATAGGATTGGTATTTATGAGTAAAAAAGAAGAACTGCAAAAATTAAAAGAAGAGGTAGAAAACTGTACTCGCTGTGAGCTTCATCTTTCCAGGACCCAGGCAGTGTTTGGCATGGGGAACCCGGAGACAAAAATCTTGTTTGTAGGCGAGGCGCCGGGATATTACGAGGACCTCCAGGGGCTGCCCTTTGTAGGGCAGGCGGGCAAACTCCTGGACAGATTGCTAAAAGAAATTGGTTTTTCCAGGCAGGATATATACATTGCAAACGTGCTCAAATGCAGGCCTCCTAAGAACCGCGATCCGCTTCCCCAGGAAATAGAGATATGCAAGCCGTATTTGCTAAAACAGATAGAAATAATCCAGCCTTCTTTGGTATGTACCCTGGGTAGATTTGCTTTGCATCTGCTTTATGGCAGGAAAATAATTCCTATATCCAAGTTTCACGGGAAAGTGCTTACCGGAGATCTTTTTACCATTTACCCTCTATTTCATCCGGCAGCTGCTCTGCATCAGCCAGCCCTTTATGCTCCCTTACGGGAAGATTTTCTTAATCTGGCAAAAGTCCTGAGTGAGTTAAAGAAGGCCTCTCCAATAGAGAAAAAACCTACGCAGATTACTCTATTCTGACCGGATTATTTTACTACTCGGTTTAACAGCTCTTTCAAAGCAAAGAGGCTATTGCCATCCTTATGCACGTAATGGGCTCCCTCAAGGAATCTCTTGTCTATTTGTTCCTCGGTAAGCCCGGTATGGTAGATTATAGGAATCTCTTTGTAAGTGGGGTGGTTTTTAAGAAAATCTCCTACTGTGCCTCCATGACTTCTCATCATCATGTCCAGTATGGCGGCGCGAATATCCGGTTTTTTGTTCCTGAGAATGTTCAAAGCTTCTACCCCATCCCTGGCCGGGATTACTTCGTATCCCATGTTTTCCAGGAACATTTTTACCACTTCTCTCAGGTCATTATTATCTTCTACCAGTAAAATTTTCTTCTTTTCCATGACTTCCTCCTATTTTAGGGCAGCAATTTCTCCTAAAAACGCAGTGCCACCCTCATAACGCATCTCCCATCTCATATCCTACCCAATGCTTTAAATATACCGCGATTTACTCTTTCCTGGAAATCTTCCGGGGAGAATAATTTTAAGTTGGTAAGAGGATTACCATCCATAATAAATTTTACTGAATCATCAACAAGCATATTCTCCCCGCGGTTACTTATATATTCCAGAAATTGGAGCATATTATCAAAGCGCGTCAGCTTCAGAGGTAAACCCAGAGAAGGAAAGGCAAAGCTTTTTTCAAAAACTTGCAGGTGAAGCAGGGGGTCCCCAGAAACCAATGAAAGTAGGTAACTCCACTCAGAGACCTCTTCTACTTTTTTCTCCCAGCCTCCTACCCCTACGGCTCCGTACTTGGTAACCACCACTCTATGCTCGGGATTAAAAATCTTTTTCTCGGTCTGTTCCTTTCTTCTGACCCGGGCACAGGCAAGGTAAAGAAAGTTTTCGTAAGGTATGTGAAATGTCTCTTTCTCACTGTTCAAAAGGAGTTCGTTTTCTTTCACCTTCCCCTGAAAGACTTCTATGGGTTGAGGAAGCGCGTTAATTTCTTCCTCACTTACCATTTCCACTTCTACCCCCCTTTCCCCTATCTTTTCCTTCCAGTAGAGAGCTTTTTCTTCGTGCAGATTTTCGAATAGTAACCCTGTGGCAAGAATGCGGTTCTTTTCCAGGAGAGTAAGCTTTTTCCAGGGAAGCAACGCCCAGGCGAGTTTATCTGCCTTTAATCCCTGCAAATCTTTTATAAAGAGAGTAAACCTGCTCATACCTGCGACACATTCTCCCTAATAATTACTTTGAGTCCGGCAATGAGGTATCTATAAAAAAACTTACTCTCTCTTTTATCCTCTCTGGCATTTTCATCAGTTTGCCTTTTATCTGAAGTACAGAGATTACCTCACCCCCCTGTTTTTCTACAAGTTTGCCAAGTACTCTTTCCGCTCTTCTTCTTCCTGTACCACTGCCAAAAGTAAAAAATAGGAACACTTTTTTCCCCTTCCATCCCTGGCTGTGTTTAACAAAAGAAGATATGGCTGGTACAGGAGAAAATGCCCATATTGGAGAACCCAGGAAAATCAGGTCGTATTCCTCTAAATTCTTAATATCTATGGATACTTCTTTTGCGGTAAAGGCTCTGAAACATTCCTGTACAAATGCCCCCTCGGCACCCTTCACACTAAAAGTATCTGTCTTTACCTCTTTTTTCTTCAACACTTCTTCTATAAGAGTTGCCAGAGCCTCAGTATTTCCTGTCTTGGAAAAATAAACTATTATTGCTTTCATAATTAAAATTAACAGGTAAGATGAAAAGCTCCCACCACTTTTTTCCCTTCTTTTAATAATTGGTTAAACATGTTTGCTGCTTTCCCGGTAATAGAAGAAATGAGTTCTATGTTCTTTTCTCCTGTTATAAATCTCTGTACTTCTTCAGGGATCTTCATCATGCCGAAATATCCTTTCCCAATCACCAGTATCTCAGGTGTATAGGAAAACACTTCCTCCAGGTCTTCCAGAGACAATTTGTGCCCTTCCTTTCTCCACCAGTTCTCTTTGACTCTATCAGGAAAAATGATTAAATCCCCGCTGTATCTTTTACCCCTCACCACGATATTCCCAAAAGAATATGACTCAATCACAGCTTATTATATTCTTCTTCCTGTCCCCTTTGCAAGTTCCCACGTCCCAACGCTTACATCTAGCCATGATTGGGGTTATTTAGAGTCCAGAATTAGTAAAGCTGTAAGCTCAGGAGTCTTCCTCTGGCTGGGTTATTGTGGTAATTTCTTCAATGAGGGAAATCAATTCCTTAATCTTGGGGTCCAGATACTCAGCGAGGTCTGAAGGAGGGGGGCCATATCTCTTCAATCTATCCACCTCCAGGTCACATAGAATTTCCCACACTTTGGCTGAGCGGGAGGAAATAAGAGAAGCATCCAGCGATACTTCAGGATAGAGATGCAAATCTTTCTTGAGAATTCTTAACCTATCTTCTATTTTTTCCAGCAGTCTTTGTATCTCCTGGGTATCTTCCGGGGAGAGGACCTTTCTCACCTGCATAAAAATACCATCTCCCCGGCCACTTTTCAACAGGATATTTCTAATCTCATCCACTAACTCTTCCACCAGGGAGAGATAGGAAGTAATTGCCCTGCGGTACGTTTTAGAAAGAGGGGTCATTTTACAACTCAATTATTTTAAAATAGAACTCCTGCTATTCTATATCACATGATGCCTTTTATCTACGATGCATAACATATTGGGGCTGACTCATACCAGTCTAAAGTCTCTGGTCTAACTCGTCAATCGGTGGCGGTTGGGTCCCGACATACCCTCCTGCTCTTTCACAGAGGGCAGACTAACTTTCTCACTTATTCACCCCTTCCAAAAATATATAAAAAATTCTCTTGCTATTCCCAGGGATTGATTACTATTTTTATAGCTTTACCCTGGGAAAGAAGCTGGAAACCTTCTTGGATTTTTTTTAACGGGTATGAAGCAGTGATAAGTTTTTTGAGATCGATGCTTTCAGTTGCTGCCACCTTCAAGGCTTTATAGTAGTGCTGATTAGAAGAGGCAAAGGCTCCAAATATCCCAATCTCTTTGTAGTGGATTACGTTGGAGTCTATGGTTATACGGGATTTCTCCGGGGGGAGCCCACCGAAGAAACTTACCCTCCCCCTTATTCCCACCATTTCCAGGGCTTCTGCCTGTGCCTGACCAGAGGGACAGGCTACTATGGCTGCATCAACTCCTTCTCCTGCAGTTATCTCTTTTACCTTTTCTACGGGATTTTCCCTGGATGCGTCTATAAAGAAGTCTATGGGAAGGGATTTTGCCATTTCCAGGCGGGAAGAAGATATATCTACCAGTATTACCATTTTTGCGCCTTTGCTTCTGGCAAGGGCAGCATGCATCAGACCAATGGGGCCTGCTCCCACTATCACTACCTTGTCTCCCAAACCAATATTTAGATACTCCTGCCCGTTTATACAGCAGGAAAATGGCTCTATGAGTGAGGCTTCCTCAAAGGAGAGTGTGTCAGGAAAAGGAATCAAGTTAGCCTGCTCTACTGCTTCCCTGGGGATTTTCATAAATTGGGCAAATCCACCGGGATAGTAATAACCAAAAGCCTGCATCTTTGCACACAGATTTTTTCTTCCATCCAGGCACCATCTGCAAAGATTACAGCCGACCTCGGTAACCAGTAGCACTCTATCTCCCTCTTTATAGTCTGTTACTCCCTCTCCCACGCTTTCAATTACTCCTGCTACTTCATGGCCGATTATGTGAGGCGGTTTTACCTTTTTATGTCCATGTTTATATATGCGTAAATCCGTCCCGCAAATTGCACAGGACATTACCCGCAGAAGAATCTCTCCCTCTTTAATTTTAGGGATAGGCGACTCTTCTACCCGTATGTCCCCGATACCATGGTACACGGCTACCTTCATGTTTACCTCCTGACTCTTATCTTATAATTCCCCACCGCCACGGAGGGAAGTAAATAAATATAGGCTTTCCTATTAAATTTTTACGGGGGACAAATCCCCAGAACCGGCTGTCGTTAGAGTTGGTGGTGTTATCTCCCATATCTCCCAGGACAAAGAGAGAATTTGGGGGAACGGTTATTTCCTTTTCTCCGTAAGGCCCTTCCGCATAATAGTAGCGGGATGCGATCTGAGGAATAGATGTGATAGGTTTACCATCTATAAAAACTTTCCCGTCTTCTATTTTTACTCTGTCTCCAGGGAGAGCAATTAGCCTTTTAACAAATGTCTTTTTTGGGTTCTTGGGGAAGATAAAGACTATGACTTCTCCTCTCACAGGCTCTCTTATTTTATAAACCACTTTGTTTACTATTAAATGATCGCCTATTTTCAGGGTAGGTATCATTGAACCGGTGGGAATGCGGTAGGCCTGGAAAAAAAATGTTCTGATAAAAAGAGCTACTACAACTGCATAAAGCAGGGATTGTCCCCACTCCTTGGCTACTTTTTTCCAGTCAGTTTTTTTTGACACGATGGAAAAATTATAACCCTCTTTAATCTTTAATGCAATAACATCGTGCATAAGTTCAGAAACATAAAAGGCTATAGAGCCGATACTTAGTAGGGAATAGTGAGAGAAAAGTTAGGTGATAATTTTGGGTTGGTGAATGTAGGATACAAGATACAGGATACCAGCCCCACCTGTCATACCTGCCTGTCCCGATTTACATCGGGGCGGAAGCAGGCATTCATGCAAGACTTTAGACCATAGACATTAGACTATAGACTGGGAGGATGGTCAGTAGCGAGTAGATAGTAGCGAGTAGCGGGGGGAGGATGGGGAGTTTTCCCTATCTACTAACTACTGTCTACTATCTACTGAAGTGAGTAGCGAGGGGAGGGATAGTGAGCAGTGAATGGGTAATCCTGGTTTCTTAGTACCCTGGTAGTCCTGGTACCCTGGGATGAAGTTTTGGGTTTGTGATTTCTAGTTTATTTAGAGCTTAGAGCTGGTTGTTTAGGGTTCATCCCGACTCCTTCCCCGACGTATGTCAGAACTCTCCCTACTTCCCGTTGCAATATTCTCCCGTCTTTCTGGTAAAATACTTCTATGGAGAAGCTAAATGGTTTTGTTGGTAAGACAATAGTTGTGGATACAGATGCCCGCTGGGTATACATAGGAACACTTAAACAGGCAGGTAAAGATTTTTTAATCCTGGAGAATGCAGATGCCCATGACCTGCAGGATACTATATCCACGCGGGAAGAGTATGTCCGGAGCAGCAGAATGAATGGCGTGGTGGTCAACAGGAAAGAGGTATGGATTAAAGAGAGTAAAATAGTAGGGGTAAGTCTTCTGGAAGATGTTATTCCGTGAGATAGCATATAAATCGGATGCAGGAATAATCAGATAAATTGCATGTGAAAAAGTGAGGTAGCTGGCCAATTTAGGATGTATAAGTTAATATTTTCTCTTTTACTCGGTTATCTTTTTGGCTCTTTGCCCTTTGCCGTTATTGTTTCTTGGCTTAAAGGAATAAATATACGTGAAGTAGGGACCAAAAACCCCGGAGCAGCCAACGTTTACAGGGAAGTGGGCAAACCGTATGGGATACTGGTGTGGATACTGGATACCCTGAAAGGGGTAGTTCCCATGATTATTGCCAACACAGTCTTTCATCTGCCTTTCCTGATAGTGGCTGCTAGCGGTTCCCTGGCCATTGCCGGCCATTGCTGGAGCATTTTCCTCGGGTTTAAAGGCGGCAAGGGAGTGGCTACCATGGGAGGGGTTACCCTTTCTTTTTCCCATAATTTTCCCCATAGGCGCTTTACTTTATTTCTGGGTGCAAAAAACAGGAAGAAAACCTGGGATAATCTATACTGCTTTTCTCATTTTCTTTGCCGCTATCTTTCTCTTCTACCAGACAAATTTTCTTTCTCCCTTTATATCCTATTATTTCTTTCCCCTTAAGAAATGGCTGGAAATAGTACTTTCGCTTGTTATTCTCTTTACTGTTTCCTTTTCTGCCAATGTAAGCACTATAAGGGAGGTAAGAGGGACCTGGGGTAAAAGATGAAGGCAGCGTTTTTCTATCCCTCTTCTGGTTTTCGCCTGGAAGAGCTGTCTACACCGGAGCTCCGGGAGGGTGAAGCTCTCCTGGAAGTAAAATCCTGCGGGATATGCGGGACAGACCTTTTCAAGGTTAGGGAAGGGAAAAAGAGCCAGGTTTTAGGACATGAGGTCTCAGGTGTTATCCAGGAAGTAAAGGGAGAGGCCCCCTTTTCAGTGGGGGAAAGAGTTTTTGTGGCCCATCATATTCCCTGTTTTTTATGCCGGTACTGCCGGCACGGAAACTTTTCTCTCTGTTCCCAGTTCCAGCAGACAAATATTTATCCGGGAGGCTTCTCTCAACTTATCAGAATCCCGCGGGTAAACCTCCAGCAGGGGACTCTTTCTTTGCCTTCATTTCTTTCTTTTGATGAGGCTACTCTTATTGAGCCGTTTGCCTGTGTCTTGAGAAATATCAAGAGAATAAAACCCCATCCCGAAGATGAGATATTGATTATTGGGGGCGGGCCAGCGGGCATAATGCATGTAATCTTACTGAATCTTTTAGGCATAAAAAGAATTGATGTGGTAGAAATACAGGAGGAGAGAAAAGTTTATCTTAAAAAATTTCCAGCAGATAATATTCTCAGTCCTGGAGAGGGGAAAAAAGACTATGACATCGCCATAGTTTGCGCGGGAAATTTTCCTGCTATCCAGGAGGGATTAAAAAGCATCAGGAAAGGGGGGATTCTTAATATATTTGCCCAGGTGCCAGAAAATGCCAGGCTGGATATTTCTCCCAATCAAATATACTTCGAGTCCACCTTTATCGGAACTTACTCTTCTTCTCCTGTTGAACAGAGAGAGGTACTGGAGCTTTTAAGGGAAGGAAAGATAAAGGCAGCTTCTCTTATCACTCATACTTTCCCTCTCTTGAAAATCCAGGAGGCAATAAGCATTGCCCTGAAAGGAAAAGAATCATGCAAAATAATAATTCATCCCCAGGAATGAAGGTAGCGATTCTCTACGGTAAAGAAACATTACGCATAGAAAAGAGAGAAATACCTGCACCGGGAGAGGGAGAAGTGCTGGTCAGGATTAAAACTGCTTTGACCTGTGGTACAGATGCCAAGGTTTACTTACGGGGAGGACATCCCAGGATGATTACCCCACCTTCTCCCTTCGGCCATGAATTTTCTGGAGAGATAGTAAAGGTAGGGAAAGGGGTAGATAGGTGGAAAGAAGGAATGAGAATAATGGCAGTGAATTCTGCTCCCTGCTTTTCCTGCTATTACTGCAAAAGGGAGGAGTATTCGCTCTGTGAAGACCTGCTTTTCCTCAATGGTGCCTACGCGGAATACCTCCTCATCCCGGAACGCATTGTAAGATATAATGTATATCCATTGCCTGATTCCCTCTCCTTTGCAGAGGGAGCGTTCCTGGAACCTTTTGCCTGCGTTCTGCATGGAATAGAAAAAATAGGGGTCAAGACAGGCAACTGGGTTTCTGTAATAGGCTGCGGCCCAATAGGGCTGCTTTTTCTTCTCATCCTTAAAGCAAAAGGCACCCGGGTAATAATGATAGACAGAATTCTGGAGAGGATGGAGAAGGCAAAAGAACTGGGTGCAGACCTGGTTTTAATGGGAAAAGAAGGGGTAGAAGAAGGAGTAAGAAATATTACCCCCCAGAAAAAAGGTGTGGATATCTCCATAGAAGCCGTGGGAAATCCTTCTACCTGGGAACAAAGCATAAAATTGGTCAGAAAAGGAGGCAAAGTACTCTTGTTTGGCGGATGTGCTCCAGGGACCAGTTTTACTCTTGATACCCACTTCCTTCATTACCATGAAATTACTGTTAAGGGAGTGTTTCACCATACTCCACCTATAGTTAAGAGAGCCTACGAAATCCTCAGAGATAGGATTATTGATGTGCAACCTTTAATTACGGAAAAGCTCCCTCTGGAAGAATTAGGAAAAGCGCTGCAAAATATGATAAAAAAGAGTGGGATTAAAACTGCAATATTGCCTTGAACTTGACAAGAGCAGCTAAATAGTTTTTAATTTATCAAAAGGAGGTTTGAAGATGAAGGGTAAAATCATTGTTCTGGCTATTGTGATACTCTTGGCGGTGGGTTTTATAGTTAAACAGGCGATTCCCAAAAAATATACCTATGAAGCAGTACTCCTAGATACTGAAGCAAAAGTGCTCTACAAGGCTAAGATACCTCTCGGAGTGAAATTCCCCATAAAGAGCCCTTATAGTGGTAAAAAGACTGCATATCCTGCTTATCAATGTGCAAAAGATGGTACTATTTTCCCCTATGTTCCTCCTCCTCCCCCCAAAGAGGGCGAAGAGGTCTCTCCTGACTATGGAATACCAAAATGCCCCAAGGATGGTTCTCTGGATGTAGATGTCCCCATACTCCCTGAAGGCAAGACCTTTATAAAATTAAAGTAATGCTATAAAAGAATAATATCTTTTTATCAGGCATCTCCTCTCTGCGGAGTGGGAGGTGCCTGGTTTTTTATTATCCCTCTCCCGATTTATATCGGGACAGGCTGACAGATAGGGCTGGCATCGGGATAAACCCTAAACCTTCCGAAGGAATCCCGGACACTCCATATACCTTCTTCAACAAACCCTAAACACTAAATCCAAAACACTAAATAAACTCAAGATCTAAATCCTAAAACTCCAACCCTGAACCACGTGGGATTCAGGGTAAAACTTCCTCCCGGGGTACCAGGAAACCAACTCACTGCTCCCCAGTCTATATATGGTGTAACTCGTAAATCGGTTGAGGTTGCGCCGCTGGAAACGTCATACGTAGTTCGTCCACCGTCCTTCCCCACCTATTCCCCCCCTT